>MGPS01000031.1:0-21383 GCA_001797495.1 Deltaproteobacteria bacterium GWC2_42_11 | reverse complement strand
GGGACAGATAAAGAGAGGGATGAGGGATGAAAGACGAAGGACGAAATATGTAGCATTTACTGGCGCATATCACGGTGATACATTCGGCTCTATGAGTGTTGGCGAGATTGATGTATTTGTAAAAAAATATAAGCCCTTATTGTTCCCCACATTCAAGGCATATTATCCATACTGCTACCGATGCCCGATAAATAAGACCTACCCTGACTGCAAAATCTCATGCATTAAAAGATTTGAAGATATTTTAAAAAAACATCACAGAGAAATAGCAGCATGCATTATTGAGCCGATTGTTCAGGGCGCTGCGGGCATCATCGTATCACCACCGGGATTTTTAAAACAGGTAAGAAGACTCTGCACAAAATATAATGTCTTACTCATTGCAGATGAGGTTGCAACAGGCTTTGGAAGAACAGGCAGGATGTTTGCCTGCGAACACGAGGATGCAGCGCCTGACTTTTTATGTCTTGCAAAAGGGATAACAGGTGGCTATCTGCCTCTTGCAGCAACACTTACAACAGAAAAGATTTACAGGGCATTTCTTGGAAGATACGAAGAATTTAAAACATTTTTTCACGGACACACATATACAGGAAATCCCCTTGCCTGTAGTGCAGCCATTGCAAATCTTGAAATATTTGAAAAAGAGAAAACCCTTGAAAAACTAGAAAGCAAAATAGTTTTATTTGAGAAACTTCTGGAAAGATTTAATGATATACGATTTGCAGGAGATGTAAGACACAAAGGGCTTATGGCATGTATAGAGATAGTTAAGGACAAGAAAACAAAAGAATCTTTCCCAATGGAATTAAGGATAGGTTACAAAATATGCATGGAGGCAAGAAAACACGGGCTCATTATAAGACCGCTCGGCGACACCATTGTTATAATGCCGCCGTTGAGTATAAAAAAATCTGAACTCAAAAAAATTATAAGCACAATCTATAATTGTATAAAAAAGATAATAGAGAAAAATGTCTAAAAAGGGAAATAAAGGCTTTTTTATCACAGGCACAGATACTGGTGTTGGCAAGACATTTGTTGCAGGGCTGATTATCAATGCCTTAAAAGAAAAAGGCATTGATGTCGCTGTTATGAAACCTGTTGAAACAGGATGTGCAGAAAAAAAGGGTATACTTATGCCAAACGATGCCCTTTTCTTACAAAAGACCGCTGGTGTAACTGACGACCTTAATCTGGTAAACCCTTACAGGTTCAAAGAACCCATTGCACCATCTGCAGCAGCAAGATTTGAAAGGAAAACTATTAAGTTATCAAAAATAAAAAATTGCTATCAAAGGCTTGCATCGAAACACGATTTTATAATTGTAGAAAGTGCAGGAGGTCTGCTCGTCCCGCTCAACCGCAAAGAAACTATTTTAGACCTCATAAAACTCCTCAAACTCCCTGTTATAATCATTGCAAGTATAAATCTCGGTGCGATAAACCACACGCTTTTAACCGTTAAATATGCAAAAGAGGCAGGGATTAAGGTAAAAGGTATAATATTCAACCATCCTGAAGAAAACAAAAAAGGGTCAGCAAAACTTGATGTAATAAAGGAAGTAAAAAGGTTTACAGATGTGCCGATAATCGGGGAGGTGCATTTTTCAGAAAAAAAACTGCCAGAGCAGGTCATAAGCCGGATCTTGTATCTGTGAAATTTTCACAGGTGATGGTCATTCATCTAGCCCTTATGTTGCCATAAGGGTCAAGCGACCTACCCGCTTTGCCTTCTGTTTTAAGAAAAGAGCGGGCAACTCTTTAAGCAAAGCCTATTCGGTCTTGCTCCGGGGAGGGGGTTGCCTAGCCTCCTGATGTCGCCATCAAGAGCGGTGGGCTCTTACCCCACCGTTTCACCCTTACCTCGCACAATTAAATTATGCGGGGCGGTTTTTTTTCTGTTGCCCTGTCCCTGGGGTCACCCCCGGTCGCTGTTAGCGACCTCCCTGCCCTTCGGAGTCCGGACTTTCCTCCGTAAAGGATAACCTCTACGGCGACCATCTGCTCTGCTCTGGCAGTTAAATTTAGAAACGCAAATCTATTGCCTGATTAGCCAGTTTATCAGCCTCTCTGTTATCTTTCCTACCTACATGAATAATATCATACAACCTGAACCCTTTCAAGAGGCTTATAACCTTATTGTACAGCGGCTTTAATCCTTCATCTCTTACACGGTATTCACCATTAATCTGTTTAACAACAAGTTCAGAGTCTGCATATATATTAACCTCTTCTGCACCCATCTCCCTCGCCGCTTCAAGTGAAAAAATAAGCGCCGTATACTCAGAAACATTGTTTGTTGCAATGCCTATATATTTGCTTCCCTCTTTTATAACACCACCATTTTTGTCTCTTATAACATAACCAATTCCTGCTTTTCCCGGATTACCCCTTGATGCACCATCAACATTAATAGTAAATCCCTTGCTGGATGCAGGTGCAAAAGTCCCAGCTGCCTCAATGAATAGGCATCTTATGTCTTCACTTGAAAAACAGGGGTTTCTTTTCAGGACTTCCTTAATATCCAGTGTGTCTGCGAGGTCCACGAACACCTTATGCTTATGGATATGCTTCATTGGCTTTCAATATCATCAGGCAGGTTCTTTTTGTCTTTGTTCTTCTTTATCAGTATGTTCAAAATAAAGGATGCGGTGGCAGTGGGGACAAAATATCAACTCACTTGAACCTTTCATTATCTGGATATATAATTGCGGCGGGATACTCATATAACAACCCTGACATGCACCATGCTTTACCTTTACAACAGCGATACCCTGTCTTTTCTCTCTTATGGAGTCGTATCTTTTAACAACGGCAGGCGGAAGTTCGTTTACAATCACACTCCGCTCGTCCTGCAGTCGGGATAATGTTTCAGCCCACTTATATTTCTTCTCTTCAAACTCTTTCTCCAATCCCTTTATATTGGCTTGTCTCTGTAGGACACCCTCTTCTTTTTCAGTTTTAACTCCACTCTTTTCGTCTATCCTGCCCCGTAGTTTTACCAGTTCGTTTTCCTTGTTTACCTTTTCCTTCTTCGCTGCATTTATTTCTTTTGTAATAGCATTAAGTTCTTTTTCGTTCTTTACAATATTAAGCCTTTCTTCGCCTCTCCTTACCCTCTCAACACATACTGCTATATCATCCGTAGTAGCCTTCTTCGTTATTTCCATTTCGCTCAATTCACTGTCTATTGCCTCAAGTTCCTTCTCACCTGCCTGAACCTCTCTTCCAACTTTTTCTATCTCAAGCGGATAGTAAAGTTTTTCCTCTTCAATGGAATCTATCTCAAGGTCTATCCTCTGTGCCTTTTCTAAAAGGTTTATCTTTTCCTGCAAATAGCCTCCTTTCCAAAATATGGTGGGCCCACCTGGACTCGAACCAGGGACCGACCGGTTATGAGCCGGTGGCTCTTCCAACTGAGCTATGGGCCCGATTAGTATTCTTATCTGTTCAAGAGAATTTTTAAATATTAAAGATTTGGACTGGCATTGTCAAGAATAATGTGATATTCAAATTAACTTTCCCCATCTGACTTGTATTTATATCTCATTTATGATATATAAAACACATGCCGTTTATATTGAGTATACTGGGATTGATACTCGTTATTGAAGGTCTTCCGTATTTTGTCTTCCCTTCAAAGGTAAAGGAATGGGCGCTTACAATACAGGAGATACCTGACAGAGGGCTTCGTGTTATGGGGTTTATTTCAATGATAGGCGGACTTTTGCTTGTGTATATGGGTAGAAGGGTTTTACAATAAAAACCTCTCCTTTCTTTGTAGTTGAGCCAACCAGGCAAGGAAATCAAAATAAATTTAGCTGTAGGAAGGGCATTGCCCTTCCTGCGGACTTTCAACTTTTAACCCATTTACTCATTCACTAAATCTTAGGAGCAAAAATGTCAAACACCAATATCAGAAATATAGCAATAATCGCGCATGTTGACCACGGAAAGACAACGCTTGTTGACGGTTTATTAAAACAGAGCGGGACATTCCGTGCAAACCAGGAGGTTCAGGAGTGCGTAATGGATTCAAATGCACTTGAACGGGAAAGGGGCATAACGATTCTTGCAAAAAATACTGCTGTAAATTATAACGGATACCACATAAATATCGTTGACACACCCGGTCATGCAGACTTCGGCGGCGAGGTTGAAAGGATATTAAAGATGGTTGACAGCGCACTTGTGCTTGTTGATGCAGTTGACGGACCAATGCCGCAGACAAAATTTGTTGTGTCAAAGGCGCTCAAACTCGGTCTCAAACCAATTGTTGTTGTAAATAAGATAGACAGGGAAGGTGCAAGGCCTGATGTTACTATTGACCTGACCTTTGACCTCTTCTGCCAGTTGGGCGCAACTGATGAGCAATTGGATTTCCCGATTATCTATGCATCAGCAAGAAACGGCTATGCTGTTAAAGACCTGTCTGAACCAAGGGAAAATCTGACACCGCTTTTTGAAACCATTATTGCCCATGTGCCTCCGCCGGGCGGCAATCTGGAAGCGCCTTTACAGATGCTCGTAACAAACCTTGAGTATGACAACTATATCGGCAGGATTGCGATTGGAAAGATTTCAAACGGCAGGATGACTCCAGGAAGCAATATTGCAAGGATTAAGCGGGATGGCGGAGTAGAAAAAGGCAAAATAACAAATATCCTTGGCTTTCACGGATTGAAGCGGTTTGATATGGAGACAGCATCAGCAGGAGAGATTGTTGCTGTTGCAGGGCTTGAAGATATAGAAATAGGCGAGACCATCGGTGATGCAGAAAATCCAATCCCTCTCCTGCCTATTGATATTGATGAACCAACCCTGAATGTAGAGTTTGTTGTGAACAACTCGCCTTTTGCAGGCAGGGAAGGTAAATTTATTACCTCAAGACACTTGAGGGCAAGGCTCTTAAGGGAACTCCGCACAAACATTGCCTTAAAGGTTGAAGAGACTGAAAACGGGGACGTATTCAAGGTGTCAGGAAGGGGTGAACTCCACCTCTCTATCCTCATGGAGACTATGCGAAGGGAAGGGTATGAGTTTGCAGTATCAAAACCGCAGGTTATACTTAAAAAGATGGATGGACAGACCCTTGAACCTTACGAGCAGTTGACAGTGGATGTTGACTCACAATATCAGGGCGTTGTCATAGAAAAACTCGGAATGAGAAAAGGGGAGATGCTGAATATGGCTGTAGTAAGTGCGGATGGAAGGGTCAGGATTGAATACAAAGTCCCTGCCAGAGGTCTTATAGGGCTTCAGACAGAACTCATGACAGAGACAAAAGGGACATGCATCATGCACCACAATTTTGATAAATACGGTCCATACAAAGGCGAGATACCTTCAAGGGCAAACGGCGTCCTGATTTCAATGGAAGAAGGTGAGGCAACTGCATATGCATTCTATAATCTCCTTGACAGGGGCAAATTCTTTATTGAACCTGGGACAAGAGTCTATGAAGGCATGATTACAGGCATTCATGCAAAGGACAATGACATTGTTATAAACCCAATGAAGTCTAAAAAACTTACAAACATGAGGGCATCAGGGAGTGATGACAGTATTATACTTCCGCCTGCAATACGATTATCGCTTGAACAGGCGCTTGAATTTATTGCAGAGGATGAACTGGTTGAAATCACGCCAAAGTCAATAAGACTAAGAAAAAAGATTTTGTCAGAAAACGAAAGGAAACAGGCAGGAAAGAGATAAAAAAAGCGGGGCAGGTTTTAAGACCTGCCCCGCTTTTCAACTCTCAACTCCTTACTCCTAACTCCTCACTCCTAACTGTCTTTAATGTCCTTTCTTCAGTTCAGGCTTTGGCAGTTTGTCCCAGTCAATCTTAACTTCTGGATGCATTTCTTTGTGCTTACTGCCTGAATATGCATACTGCATACCCTCTTTGAAGAACTCAACATGCTTCGCATTATCAACCTTGCCATCGCCGAATTTATCTCCGGACTGTGCAGGTGTTACCTTAACAACTGTGTCAAACCATGTTGCTGAACCGCCTATCGGATCTGCAACTGCGGGGATTATATCATTGGGGTTGACACCCTCTACCTTCCACCAAATGTTCTTGATGTCCGCGTCATCTGCAGCACCGTACTGTCCTGTTCCGCTCATCTTGCTGGCTGTTGCAAATCTGCCGAACTTTGTACCCAGTGTATTTGAAACTGCAACTACCATTGGATGGATGCCCTCTGTAGTCCTTGCCTTTATTACAATATAACCAACACCGCTTGTAATTCTGATAAGGTCGCCGTTCTTAATGCCAAGTTTCTTTGCAGTCCCGGCATTTATCCATGCAGGGTTTGAGTGAATCATTTCTGTAAGCAACTTGACATTGGGCGTCCTTGACTGGACATGGACATTCCACTTGAATGTGGTAAGTACCATCTGTCCACCGCCAAGTTTGGATGAGCCGTCCTTGTTCCAGTGCCATGGATGCGCCTTGAACACAGGCAGAGGATTGAAACCTAACTTTTCCCATGATGCCACATGGATGTTAATCTTTCCATCACCTGTGCCAAACCCTGCCCTCTTCTTGCCATCAACTGTAACCTTGCCCTTCGGGTCTTCCTTATACGGGAGACCGAACTCGGCAACAATAGGATTACCGTCTTTGCCTGTAATCTTGCCTGTTGCAGGATTAAGTTTACCATAGATAGGCCATACGCCGTTCTTCTTGAATGTCTCCCAATCAAGCCCTTTTACACCTGCAAACTGCTGTTTTACATAGTCTTCTCCATCCTTAAAGTTCCAGGACTTTTTCATGCCCTTACTGCCGTCCGGGTCTATCTTATTAATTATCATCTTACAAATCTCTCGGAACTCTATTGCCTCTCCAAGTGGTTTTACAACAGGCTGTCTAAGTCCTAGCCATGGCCAGAGGCTTGAAGGCATGCTTTCCGGATCCCACCTTTCAAGGTAACTGCAGTCAGGCAGGATTATGTCAAAGAGGGCAGTATCCTCGTTCATCTGGTTGTCTATCTTGAAGCTGAACGGGATGAGTTTCTCATCCATCTGCACCTCTTTCCATACGCTGGCAGCAGGGAAGGTATATGCTGCAGAGTTCATGTATCTCATAAGCACCTTTATCTTCTGCTTGCCTTCCTTAATCCAGAAAGGAACAAGATGAGATACTTTATGTCCTGCTAATGGATAATCAGGCGGTGAAGAAAGGAAACTCGGCTCTTTGCCACCCTCTGGCCCATCGCCTGGCTGACCATAACCCATACCTCTCGGCAGACAATAGCCACCTTTTACTTCAATGTTGCCTGTGATTATCGGCAGGAGCATTGTGCATCTTTCATTGTATGAGCCGTAGAGGTGCTTTGCTGGCCCCCTGTAGGTGTATGTTGTTGCAGGCTTTACACTTGCAAACTCAATGGCAATCCTTCTGATGTCTGCTGCCGGCATGCCTGAATACTTCTCAGCCATCTCTGGAGTATACTGCTTTAAGTATGCAGCAAGTTTGTCTGCAGGATAGTTTGTCCATTTATTGATAAAATCTGTATCTGCAAGACCTTCGCTCATTATTACATTTGCCATTGCAAGCGCAACAACAGCATCTGTGCCAGGGAAAATCGGGAACCACTCATCTGACTTTGCTGCAGTATTTGACAGCCTCACATCAAATGTAACGAGTTTTGCCTTGCCTTCCACAGTGCCCTCTACAACCCTCTGTGCATACGGATTATGGAAGTATGCAGACTCCAGGATGTTAGAGCCAAAGTTGAGGATGTATTTTGTGTTGGCAAAATCAGGGGTTTCAATGTCAGGCCCCCATGTAGGCTCCATGCCAATCTTCTTTGAGGATTCGCAGGTAGATGTGTGGTTTACACCTGTGTTTGTTCCGAGTGTCTTCATAAACCTGCCATAAGCGCCGCCGCTTCTGTCCCTGCCCCAGTGGACCATGGTTTCATTTGGATGACCGCTGTCTATAACAGCCTTTAACTTGCCTGCAACCTCTGTTATAGCCTCATCCCACGAAATCCTCTTATACTGCCCGCTTCCTCTTGGTCCCGTCCTCTTTAATGGATAGAGAATTCTGTCTGGGTCATATACATGGCCTATGCCAGCATTGCCTTTTGCGCAGAGTCTCCCCCTTGTTGAAACATGCTTGTCATTGCCTTCAAGTTTCTTTACCCTGCCGTCTTTTATATAGGCAAGACCGCCGTCTTCAATGTTGCACACAAGACATGTGTAGGGAACAACTTTATCAAACCTGCTGCCCTTGTTGTCTATACCCATACTTTTGTCAACTGCAACGCCACTGCCGCCAAGTTCAAGCTCCATTGCATCTGAATGAGAGAATAGACCTTCTGCGGCTAAAACAGCGCCTGTGGCAGCGCCCAACTGCATAAATCTTCTTCTGGTTAATTCCATAAGTTTTCCTCCTTATTTTCATTTTGTTGGTGCTAATTTTTTACTTCCCACCAAGACTGTTTACAACCTGGTCTATCTTGCCAGAATTTAAGTCACTGGTCTTTACCTGTGCAAAACCTTCCAAAGCGCCGCGGTCAACAAGGCTGCCCTCAAGTTCAATATAGAATACATAGGGGTCGCTGCAGTCATTCGGAGGCGCTGGTCTGGCAGAATTTCTACCCAATACCTGGGAAACCTCGCTCTTCGGGTCTGACGCATCACCATATATCCTTGCCCTGCCAAGACAGGTCTGGGCGCATGCCGGGACAAGCCCTTTGTCAACCCTGTGTGCGCACTGTGTGCATTTTTCTGGCATCCCTGTTACCGGGTTTCTTGAGAATGCGCCTATCGGACACGCCTCTATTGCAGCATCTATCTCTGTATCAATCTGCTTTTTGGTTCTGCCCTTTGTGAGTTTTTCATAGTCAACCAGGACGATACCATCAGCCCTTCTGGAAACAGCGCCAACACCATTATTCTGCGATGCCTCAACACAGTTTCCGCACTGGGCGCATATCCACTGATAGAAGTGTCTTCTGACACTTGGATACTTACCCACTTCCTTTGACCTTATCTGTGTCCTCCAGACACCAAGCGGCACATCATTTTCCGCCTTACACGCTACTGTACATGCCTGACAGCCTATACAGCGTCTTGCATCCATGACAAATGTCATTCTTGCCATAATTTAACCTCCTCTGAGATTTTACATCCGGAGTCATCTCCGGTATGTTTGAGTTGTTGGTATCATCTCCGATACCTGCAATAAAACTTAGCACCACCTCCGTTCTAGTTATTTTTATACAACCAATTGTCTGCTCTTACAATCAGGACAATATTCAATATAATCAGCAGGTAGTCCATGAGCAGTTAGTGCAGCCTTAATCTTTGCAAATACAGCATCTGTTATCATCGGCTGTCCGCATCCTTTACAGGGCAGCATTTTATGCTCACACTTTATATCTGAAGAAAAAAGTGCGTCAAGCCGTAATCTCCTGTCTATTGTAATACACCTTTCAGGGCATGCCTTCTCACAAGCAGGACACCCTTTGCATAAATTATGCTCATAAACAAGCGAAACCTTACTATCTTCTCTTTTTATATGAAGCGCGCCTGTAGGGCATACATTTGCGCAGTTCTGACAGAGTGTGCATTTGCTGCCTATATCCACCCATGCTGTGCCGGGAAATGCAATTTTGTCTTTTGATGAGGCTATCAACTGCTCCAGGGTTTGCTCCGAAAATGTCTTCTTGTGGCTGACTGCCCCGCCTGCAAAACCGTTGCCTCTAAAAACCTCCCACCCAGACGGTTTGCCAGCGGAACAGTCAGCCACAAAACTAACAAGATTTTCGTAAACCCTTAATACCTCACCATAACCATGTGCCTCAAACATATCCGCCAGTTTTTTAAGATGGTCTGTCCTGCTGCAATCTTCACAGGCAACGATACTTACATGAACTCCCATTGATATGATTTTAAATAAATCCCTCCATGCAAGTATTGAAACATCAGGGATAAAGATAAGTTCAGAGTTCAGAGTTTGGAGTTCGGAGTTGTTGAGGGCTGTGGTAAGTCCTGTATGCGTGCAGGCAAACACTATATTTTTACCTTCACCTGCTGATGGAAGAGCCTCTAACATATAAAAAACCCCTGCATTCTTATCCTCTATCGCACCTGTTGGACATACCTGATAACAAAGACCGCACTTCGTGCATAATTCAGTTTCTATAAATGCAGATTTTCTTAATGGGTCGTCTTCTCTCTTGACAGCAGTGATTGCCCTTTCAGGACAGATTGATATGCAATTTACGCATCTGCGGTCCATGACACAGTATTCCTCTTTAACTACAGGATACACTGCTGCGACACCATGACTGACCCGTTCTTCTGTAACTATATGTTGATTAAGCACTTCCATCCTGTTTTCATTTGTTGGCGCTAATTTTTGTGGATAGCCGCAGGCTTTAGCCTGCGAATTAACGCACCCATAAAGGGTGCGGCTACAGACCTATGTCAATTTTAATGATGTATACTCTCAAACAGACCTTTCTTCTCAGCCACCGAATAAACAATTCCTATAATAGACAAAACAAATATAACCACAAATATTTCAATAGGCGCCGGTGTATAAGGAAGGACTGGCGGCTCCCATACGCCCTGCAGAAGAGGTATCTTCTGGATGCCGACTATAAGCGTATTCCTGTCAATAAACTGGATAACAAGGGTAATTAAGGACGCAGCAGCAAGAAGAATACCGGGTTTTTTCTGTAAGGCAACAATAATCAGTGGAACAACCATTCCGATGAGCACACTGCATAACCAAAACTGTTTGGCGCCTATTTTAAACAGGTCGTAATACGGGTCTGAAACCCACACACCGACCATATACCTCCACAATGATGCAATAAACACAATCACCATTGCCATTATAAAAACCTTGCGGAGCATAATAATAGCGCCCTCTAATTTTTCGTCCCCGCCTTTTACCATGTTTATAATACAGGAAACAAAAAGGATAAGTGATGCCCCACCGAGAAATGCCATAATCAAGAAGTATATGGGGGTGAATGGACCAAAGCCGTATGCCCTGCCCTCAAGCACACCAAAGACACCGCCAAGTGAACTGACAGCGGCTATTCCGGATATTAAACCAACCCAGTTTATTATTCTATCCAACTTCTCATTATGAAACTTTAGCATTATAAGTTCAACTGCAAGGACACCCATCTTGAGGCTGTAAAAAACTCCCATCCACCACATTGCTGATGTAAGGTTTGGATTTACTGCAAACTCTATTGGCAGCCTCTCAAGCCTTCCTATCTCTAAACTTAAGGACGCAAACCCTGCCACTACTGTAAGAAGTGACAGGAGTATTGCCCTCGGGACAATTGCCTTGATCTTTTCAACCCCTCCCAGGGTTCCAAGATAAGAAACAAAACTGCACCCTGTACTTGTAAGCGCCAGAAAAATATATGCAGAAACCTGAAGTCCCCACGGCAGGAGTTGTGTTGCATTTGCCAGTTCGCCATGCCCTATTGTGAATATCTGAAAGACTGAATAAAGTCCCAGTAAAATACCCAGCGATAAAAGCGCTATCCATACTTTAAATAGATTGCCCATAGGTTATAATCTCCTTTTCGTTTCTATTTCATTATTTCACATAAAAAACCTGCGGTTTTGTGCCAAGTTCCTCACGCAGGCGGTAAGCTCCTTTTCTCTGAACCCTTTTGCTGACTTCGCTTTCAGGGTTGTCAATATCTCCAAAATACCTTGCTGCCGCAGGGCATGCTATAACACATGCAGGTGTAAAATCCCTGTCCTTTACTGGGTCCCTGTCAGGTGCCATCTCTTTCCTGTCTGTCCTGTGGGCGCAGAATGTGCATTTTGTTACAACACCTTTTGGCGGTATGCCTGTGCCGCGTTTTCCATCCTGTTCTTCCCTTGACAACTGATAAGGAGGATCCCACAACTTGGCTCTCCTGTGTCCATGATAGACTTCTCTTAAGTCAGGCTCAAGCAAGGGTTTTGTCTCGGGATAGCACCTTACTCCATAGGGACATGCCAGAACACAATACCTGCATCCAAGGCATTTATACCAGTTTATAAGCACCACCCCGTCTTCTTTCCTCTTCCATGTTGCCCTTACAGGACATACCTTTGTGCAAGGCGCATCTGTGCAGTGCTGGCAGGGACGCGGATACCATGTAAACTTCTTTGTGCCGCCCTCTCCCTCATTCATAAATATAACCTTATGCCAGTTTTCTCCCGGAAGCCTTGTATTTTCCATGCTGCAGGCAGCAGAACATGCCTGACAGCCCACACATTTTGATAAATCTATTGCCATCCCCCATCTTGACATTTTTTAATCCTCCTGAAACCACCCCTCACCTTTCTCCTCTCCCCTGAGGGGAGAGGGTAGGGTGAGGGGAATTTTATTTTCAAATTTTTTCAACCTTGCACAAACTTGCATTATAAGATGCAAGTCCTGATATAGGGTCAGAAACATTTTCTATAATCTCATTTGAATTGCTGGAGCCTCTGCCTTTAGCCCATCTGCCCATTGCCCAGTGTCCGAATTCAAAAGGAAGAACTACCACATCCTCCTGACAGCCTTCATAAAATCGGACCTTTGCCTCTATTGAGCCGAGTGACGTTGAAATTTTAACTTTGTCTTCTTCATTTATCTTCCTTGCCATTGCTGTCTTTGGGTGCATCTCAAGGTATGTGCCTTTTCTGCCTCCAACATAAGGCTGAAACTGCTCTATACTTAAAGGAAGATTTGCGCCCCTGCCTTCTGCATGGAATGCATATTTAGGAACTATGAGGTGAAGGTCGCCGCCTCCGGTATATTTTGGCGCCACCCACTGCGGGAAGCCAACCCTGTCAGCAGTAATACCGTATTTCTTGCTAATATATCCGGCATGCTGTATCAGCAGATTGGACTTGACCTCAAATTTGCCTGATGGTGTTTTGAGGAGTCTTTCCTTTACCTCTGCCTGCGTCATCTTTTTGTTATAGTCTTTGCCATCCCATTCATAGAATTCACCTTCTATCTGCTTCCAATGATAAGGCTTTTTTGCCCAAAAACCCTTTTCTTCCCAACCCTTGAAGTCTTTGACACCATTATCACCCGGCTCTTTTTCAAAACCTTTGGCAAGATGCTTCAGGACATTTACAGAGTCTTTAATTGCATTGAAATACTCTCCTGTCTTGCCGCCCAGCCGCTTACCTATCTCTATTATTGTGTCGCCAATGTATTTTGTATCATAAAGAGGCGGGATAACAGGAGTCCTTAAGTTTGTTGTCGGGTAGCCGTATGTCGGGTATATGGGCGTATCCTGATACCTCTCCAGATATGTGTGGTCAGGAACAACTAAATCCGCATATATTGCGGTCTCGCCTGGGAATGGCGATGTATCTATTACAAAAATGTCTTTTAACGCCTCTTCCCATTTCTTGCAGTCAGGCGCAGAAAAGATTGGGTTGGTGAGATAAAACATAACTGTATCCAGTTTATACGGCTTGCCTGCAAGGTGGTTCTTTGCAACCTCCTGCAGCATTGTCCCTGCAAGGGGCCATTCGGATGTCCCTGCCATATCAACCCTTGGAATACCCTTGCCTCCAATTGCCTTTGCATAATCATCCATGTAATCGTCTGCATTTGCAGGAAGCGGCCCGTACGGGGGCTTCATCTGATACATCAAACCGCCTTTAGCAAACATGCTCCCAACAAGTGCATTAAGAGAATGGATTGCCATGCCGTTATAAACACCATTCGGATATGTTGTAGCGCCCCTTTCCATAAGGGCAATAGACGGACCGCCTGTTGCAAACTCCCTTGCTGCAATAGTTATATCATCTGCAGAAACCCTGCAAACCTCGGCTGCCCATTTAGGCGTCCTGTCCTTTAATTCAGCATTCCACCACTCTATAAGCCCTGATACCCATTTTTCTGTAAACTGTTTTGCATCAATCGTTTCTCCTGTTTTAAACTTGTTTGTCTTATCCTTGAAATCTCCAACAAACTTTTTGTTCCAGAGCCCCTCTGTAAGAATCACATGGCTTATTGCTAATGCCAATGCGCCATCTGTGCCGGGCTTTATTATAAGCGACCTGTCTGCTGCAATCGCAGTGGTTGATTTCCTTACATCCACCTGTGTAATCCTTGCTCTTGGTGATTTATCCCTGAGTTTACCCCACTTCTGGATAACATAGTTTAATGGTCTGAACGCCTCCAGAAGCCCTGCGCCAAAACTCAGGATATAATTGGCATTATCATAGTCATAGGCGCTGTAAGAATCATTGCCGTCTGTTGCCCGTTTTGCCCTTTTTGAGCCCTCAGAACACATAGAGGCATGACCTATTGGAATATTAGGCGAGCCGTAGAGTTTACCGAATGTCTCTATTGTGCCGACATCTGATGCACCCCAGCCCCTGCCGAAACATAGGGCAAAACGATGCGATTCGCCTTTGCCTCTTAATCCTTTAAGACGTTTGGCTATTGTATCAAGCGCCTCATCCCATGTAATAGGCACAAATTTAGGGTCTTCGTTTCTCCCCTTTTTCGGATTTGTTCTCTTCATAGGCGATTTAAACCTGTCAGGGTCATATAGTATCTGGGCGCCAAAATATCCTTTTGGACATAGTTTACCATTGGCAATAGGATGATCAGGATTGCCGAATATCCTGTGAACCTTGCCGTCAGTTACATACACATCTATACCACACCTGCCGGGACACTGATGGCAGACGCTCTTTTTTATTATAGTTTCCGGTATCGGTAAATTTACAGGCAATAATTTCTTTTCAGAGGCAGGCGGTGTAGAAGCAACCCCCTTCTTAGCCGCAGCACCTAAAAGACCTGCAGCAGCCACTCCGCCGCTCACCTGCAAAAATCTGCGTCGGGATACCGGAAAACCCTTTTCCCTCTTTTTATCTTTATTTGAACTGCTCATAGTAAGAAAGCCTCCTTTAAAATCTGTTATCAAAAAGTAGGGTGGGCTGTGCGCTGTGCCCACCAAACCTAAATGGCGGGCACAGCCCGCCCTACTATTCCATTTACTCTAATTATATTCCCAATTTCTCTTTCTTTGCCTCTTTTTCAGGCCATGGCGACCCTTTATGGACAAGGTTAAAATGACATTCTATGCAGGTCATCTTTTCCTTTTTTGATATTTGGTGCGCCTCCAAATCCCAGTCTATCTCCTTATGACAGTCCGTGCACATCTTATCAGACTTTAAAAAGCCGTCTCTTACCTTTTTATCCCACTCCGGTTTTACCTTTGATTCCCATTCACGGCTTCCTATCATGGCATTTTCTGATATGCCTTTTGCGCCTAGAAAAGGAGATGTTGCAAACATATAACGGGCAGCATTTGCAACACTGTGCGGTTCATGACAGTTCGGACAGCCCGGCCTTTCGGCTTTTTCGGTCTTGGAATGGTCTGAATTTTTAAATTCTATAAATGAACTGCGGTGGCATTCGGCACAACCGTATAATACCCCGCGCGGCATAGGCGCTGCTACAGCCTTTGAGTTAAATGAATATTCGCGGTAATCATAATAAGTGCTGTGGCAGAACTCACATAAATCAGGACTTGTAATCCTTGCAAAATGGGTAAGATAAATAAGAGATATGATAACAACTGCACCAACGCCGCCTAAAACAATTAACAACCCCTTTTTGTTAGCCATTTATTTCCTCCATCAAATCCTCACTCACAGCCCCCTCTCTTGCGAGAGAGGACCATAAGGGGGATAAAATCACTACTTTTCTTCTTCTCCACCTGCTGCTGGTTCTTTTGCTGTCTTCTGGAATTCTGCCCTTATCGCAGGAACAGGGTCTCCTTCATATACACCCCTGAGTTTAAAGTGTTCATGCAATGCCTTTTTATCTTTTACTGCCTTTGAAAAATCAAATTTATATTTTGCATCTACCTTTGGAGTAAACGGGGTGTATGGCTCTTTTGCGCCCTTCCATGGAGAGCCTTCATAGTTCAGATGGCATTTTGCACATGCCTCCTCATAATCAAAGTTCTCACCAGCATCAACAAGTTCCTTTCTCGGACTTGGCTTCTGAGTGGCTTTGAAAGCCTTGCCTGCATCACTGTGCTTTTTCCTGTAAATACTGCCTGCCCCATGACATGATTCACAGCCTATATTTCCAAAATACTCTGCATCTTTTCCAGACATACTTGCCTTATAACCACCTCTATCACCAAACCCTGTTGTATGACAGGTAAGACAATCTTTCTCCTGAGTATAATCCTTTTCTGTATCAAGTTTTGCCTTTTTCTTTTCTTCCTTGCGCTCTCCGGGTTTCAGTGAGTGCATTGCCTTAGCATGTTTTGTCTCTAACCATGCATCTTTCTGGCTCTTGTGACATCCTCCGCATTTTTTGTAGCCCTCAAATGAAGCCTTTTCAGCAGCATGGACTCCCTGTGCAGCAAAAAATACCACTGCAGCAAAAACTAAAATAAATAATCTTTTCATTAAACCCCTCCTGATTGTATTAAGTTTTTTTCTGCATTTTCTTTAATTACTGGTGCGAAACCAAACATCATTTCATCTGCATGCTTCCTCTTTCTGCAGATATTACACTCTTCTGCCCCATCCTCAGGGAAAAATGTCCTGTTGCAGGACGGACACTTCTCACTCCCCTTTTTAAAAAGGGTCTTTACCTCATTATTTAAAAGTGCAAGGTCTATAATTTTTTCCTTACTCATAGCGCTGTCGGGGCAGAGTTCTGTGCATTCAAAACAGTCCATGCACAGGGCAATATTGAAATCCAATCTGACTTCTTTATCCCCTTCAAACCTTATTATCGCGCCTGTTGGGCAGAAGAGACTGCAAATTTTACAGAGAGTGCAGTTGCTCTCTATCTTTATCTGATGGACAGGAAACATCCCCTCTTCAACTTGAGCAGGCTGAAGGGTGCTCATATCCCTGCCTGAAACTTGCAGGGACAGGTTTAGTGCATCCATCAAAATTGTCCTTCTTTCAGGAATACCGTGCTCTCTTTTAATACCTCCTTCATTGGTTTTTTTATTCCCTGTAACCCTTTCAACTGCCTTTTCAACAGCCTTTGCCCTAAAAAAAGAGAGAAGTTCACGCCTTGAATATTCAGGCTCAGGGATTATGTTTTTCGCTTTATTTTTTCTGGTCTTTCCTGATAATAACCTTGATTTTGTTTTGCCTTCGCTGCCCTGTTTAGAGACCTCTTTAATGTAATCATGCTTGCCAACAGCATCAAGCATATTTCTGGCATAAAAGGTAGTTCTCTCAATGGTTTTTTTGCCGTGTTTGAATGAACACTCACTGCATCGGGCTAAATCAAGGTAAATATTCTGTATGCCTGAAAGTATTAAAGAAATAAGATGAGATTCTTTGAGTATGGCAAGGCAGGGAAGATTGATATGATTTGCGATTTGCGATTTGCGATTTGCGATGTCATCAACCTTTGTGCCAAGTGTGCAGCCGAAAACCATATCAGAAGGGTTATCTGTGCTACGTTCAATGCCTGCTGCATTAAGTCTCGTCAGGAGTTCAGAATCAGAAAGGTTATCCATAACAAGGGCAGAGGTTGGACATACTGTAGTGCAAATGCCGCAGCCAATGCAGTCTTCTGTTTTCACGGATACCAGATTATTTTCAAACCTGATACACCCTTCTACAGGACATACATCAACGCACAAACGGCATTGCGCCTTCTTGTAAAGCCACGGCTGACACTTGTTTGCGATTATCTTAATCATTGACAGATTCGTAAAAAGTTTGCAAAGGTTGTAAAATTTAAAAGGACTTAAACGGTATCTATAATTAAAATTACAGAACCTTTTTACTTTTTTATAACCTTATCAACAATTAAGGGATTTTCTTTCTAACAGATTCCTTGTTTCATGTCAAGAATTTGTTTTACCCCAAAATCTTCCTTTTCTACATCCAGAAAACTCCTGGTCAATTTGGACACTTCTTTGTAAAAAGGGTGAAAGGCACATTTATCCATGTCTTTCAGAAAAGAAAAAACCCATTTATCCAGATGGCTGGCAAAAAATTCTTTTTGCATGCTGCTCCACTGTCCGGCAGTTTTTTCACCATTACTCTTCCATGCATCTGCCTCTTTATCTGCCAGATAAGCCATGAACTCAAGTTCCATGCCCAGGTGGTCGGAAAATATTTTTGTGTCTTCTTTTACAGTGAGACCGCACCTTTTGTAGAAATCCCTTACCTGCCATTCAGGTTCCTGACAGAGCATACCTTTGAGCCTTACTGACTCATAGGGAGGGATACCGCCGGGGACAATAAAAAGCGCTGCATATTCTGTTGCAAGTTCATCAAGTAACTTGTCTTCTGATTTATCAAATAGTATTTTACTGAAATCAACACCCAACTCATTGAAAGCGTCAATTATCTCTTCAGACTTAAGAGTTTTCAGAAACTCCTCTGATACCTCTTTTAGATACATCATGGAAAGGAGGCGGTAAATACCTGCCCTGCTTTTTGCGATGCTTGTATTATCTAACTCGTCTATCCTGTCATTATTCGTCATATAAACCCCTTTTATAAATTTAGCAACATGTCCTTTTTGATGCCTTTCTGATGTCAATGTCCAGTTCCCGCACACCTTTTCTCAATTCTTTAAATGACTTTACTATAGAATAGGATATCCCATCTTTTGATAGTGTGTAGTAAACCCGTAAACCGATCTTCTCGCTCTTTACAAGTCCTGCTGTCTTAAGATAGTTAAGATGCCGCGACACCTTCGACTGCCTCACCCCGAGCACCTCTGTAATGCGGTTAACACAGAGGTTTTTGTTATGAAGGATATTAGCAATCCGGAGCCTGGTCTCATCTGAAAGCGCCCTGTATATCTTAGCAATCTTTTCTACCGCAATTACATCTGTCATATCTGCCTAGCCATATATCCGGTTAGGCAGATATAAATCTTTTCAGCAACACTGTCAAGCAATTTTTTGGGGTAAAAAACTATTTTACAGTCTTCTGAATATAATACTGCTGTGCTATAGAAATAACATTGTTCACAAGCCAGTATAATACAAGACCAGAAGGGAAACTTAAGAACATGAATGTAAATATGACAGGCATAACAAGCATTATCTTTGCCTGCTGCGGGTCCATTGCAGAAGGCGTCATCTTCTGCTGCCAAAGCATTGTCGCACCCATAAGTATAGGGGTAACAAGATACGGGTCTTTTGCAGACATGTCTTGAATCCAGAGCATAAAAGGTGCATGCCGCATTTCTATTGAAGCAGAAAGGACATTATAGAGTGCAATAAATACCGGTATCTGCATTACCATTGGGAGACAGCCGCCGAGTGGGTTTACCTTGTTCCTCTTATAGAACTCCATAAGTTCCTTGCTCATCTTTTCCTTGTCATTCTTATATTTTTCGCGGATGGCAAGCATCTGCGGCTGCATCCTCTGCATCTCTTTCATAGAGTTAAGTCCTTGTCTTGTCAGTGGGTGGAATACAATCTTTATTAAAACTGTCAGAAGGATTATTGCAAGCCCGTAATTGTGTATATATACATAAAAGAAATTCAGCAGAAGGAGCAGCGGTCTTGCAAAAAATGCAAACCAGCCAAAATCAATAGCCTCTTCAAGGTTTGCCCCGATATTTTTCAATATGCTGTATTCCTTCGGCCCTATGTAGATTGTATACTTTTTTACAGCCTCGCTGTTGGATGAAAGATTTAAAGGCATATCCAGCCTGGAACGAACTATGTCCTGATGAACTATTAACGATGACCAGACAAGACTTTCCTTATCTTCAGGAATGACAGCCATTATAAAATATTTATCCTCAATCGCAGCCCAGCCTATTTTGCCTTTTGCAATCTCCTGCTTATCCTTTATAGTCTTCCTTTCAACATTTCCGTTGACATGGGCGATTGGTCCATGGTGGTATGATGCCTCGTCTTCCTTTACACTGCCGGCATGGGAAAAGAGGTCTGTTGAGAGCGGTGAGGTTAGGTCTTTCCCTGATTTATTGAGTATGCTGACCTCTGCCTTTATATTATATGTATCTGCTGAAAATACAAACTTCTTTTCAATTCTTATCCCATCCTGGGATTCCGATGAAAGGACAATGCCTTTGGTTTGACCAGATGCGTTAAGCAGTACAGCCTTTTCAGGGAGGATAAACTGCAAAGCATCTGTGTTAGAGAAGCCTGTCTGGAGAGGATATAACGGGGCATTGAGGGACTTTACTATCTCAATATTCTTTGATGAATCAGCAAGTCCCTCTTTATACTTTTTTAATTCAAATCCCTTTAATCCGCCTCCAATGCTTGTAAATACCGCCCTGTAAAGAGGGGTTTCAACAGTAACAGTCTTTTCCTTATACTCCTGCGGCTGGAGAGATATATTTATGCCTGAAGTATCCCCTGCCGCATCCGAAGAGGATGCAGCATTGGATGATATTATTTCTTGTTTCTGCAGAGGCTGACGGGGTTCCGCTTCTTTTTTTAGAACGGTCTCAGGGGGACTTATCCACCTGACCATTACCTGCTGATAGGCAAGCAGGATAAGTATTGATAGTACTGCTGCTATTAGAACTCTTTTTTCCATTTTTAATTTATGGGGTCGTAACCACCGGTGTGAAATGGGTGGCACTTAAGAATTCTTTTGATTGAAAGACTTGTACCTTTAAAGACGCCATATTTATCTACAGCCTGTTCTGCATAATGAGAGCATGTCGGGTAAAAGCGGCATGAAGGCGGTTTCATAGGTGAGATATACTGCTGATAAAATGAAATAATGTATTTTAATATATCTTTAACCACCATTGGTAATACTCTTTAACCTTGTCAAAAATTCTGCCAGTTCCCTGGCAGGTTCACTTAATCCTGCTGGTGAATATCCATATCTCACTGATATAGATATATCAGATGATGCCGGGAACATCTCCTTATTCTGCCTGAAAAACTCCCGAATGAGCCGCTTAATCCTGTTTCTCTTGACAGCAGTCCCCACCTTCCTGCTAACCGACAACCCCAGTCTTTTTATCCCCCTGTCATTTTGTTTTATAAATATTGTAAAGTTCTTTGTGCGGAACCTTCTTCCTTTACTTACAGCCTCTATAAAATCCTGCTTTTTTAACAGCCTCTCTTTTTTAGTAAAGGAACAGGGCTTCATAATACCCCTATTTTGCTACGCTGACTGATGGAGTAAGTCTTTTCCTCCCTTTCGCCCTCCGCCTTTTTAACACAAGCCTTCCACCTTTTGTAGATGAACGAGTTAAAAAACCGTGAGTCCTTTTTCTTTTCAGATTACTTGGTTGATATGTCCTCTTCGGCATAATAAATCCCCTTTTGCAGTAAAAAATTTAAGGGATAATTTTAAACATAACAGATATGCTTATGTCAAGTTTAAAAATGTGTTTGTTTAAAATGTGTTAATAACAGAGGTGGGTTCGCGGAAATGGA
>MGPS01000030.1:41828-45617 GCA_001797495.1 Deltaproteobacteria bacterium GWC2_42_11 | reverse complement strand
CTTTTCTCTGCCCAATACCTCTATTATTTCAAATATCCCGGGGCTAGTGGTTTTGCCTGTTAATGCAACACGGACAGGCTGGGCGATATTCCCGAGTTTTAGACCAGTTTCATTAACCAAATCTTGAAATGCCTTTTCAATGTTACTGTGTAAAAATGGCTCTGCTTTTTGAAGTTTGACAACAAGTTTTTGCAAAACATCTTTTGTCTCTGGTTTAAAAAATTTCTCCACTGCCTTTTCATCATAAACAATCTCATCCTTAAAATAAAATTCTGCGCCATCTGCCATTTCTACAAGGGTCTTGCTTCTTTCCTGCAATGTCTGGACAGCCATTTTTAGTTTTTCATCATCCTGAACCTTTAGTCCCTTTGCCTCTAAAAATGGAATTATAAGTTTTGAAATATCATCTGCCTTTGTCTCTTTTATATAATGCGCATTTAACCATAAAAGTTTTTCTGGATTAAACACACCTGATGATTTGCCCACATTTTCAAGGGAAAATTTTTCTATCAGTTCAGCCATTGAAAAGATTTCTTCATCTCCGCAAGACCAGCCTAGTCTTGCAAGATAATTCACAAGCGCATACGGCAGATAACCCATCTCCTTATAAGCCATAACAGATGTTGCGCCATGCCGTTTGGAAAGCCTTGTCTTATCAGAGCCGAGTATCATCGGCACATGGGCAAATTCTGGAATAGGATAGTTGAATGCCTCATAGAGCAAAATCTGTTTTGGAGTATTGTTTAAATGGTCGTCTCCCCTGATGACATGCGTTATATTCATTGTCGCATCATCAACAACAACGCAGAGATTATAGGTTGGCGTAGAGTCGCTTCTTAAGATGATTAAGTCATCTATCTCGCTGTTTTCAAATGCAACAGAGCCTTTTATGTGGTCTTTGACTAAAGTTACACCTGTTTGTGATGACTTGAATCTTATGGCAAATGGTTTATCTGGATTTTCTTTAGCATCTCTGCACCTGCCGTCATACCTCGGCGGCTTGCCCTGCTTTAAAGCCTCCTGCCTCCTTACCTCAAGTTCCTCTGCAGTGCAAAAACATTTATAAGCCTTGCCGTCTTCAAGAAGTCTATACGCATGCTCTCTGTAAATATCAAATCTCTTGCTTTGAAAAAATGGACCCTCATCATAGTCAAGTCCAAGCCACTCCATTGCATCAAGGATTGCCTTTGTTGACTCATCTGTTGACCTTGCAACATCAGTGTCCTCAATCCTTAATATAAATGTGCCTTTATGTTGTCTCGCAAAAAGGTAATTAAAAAGCGCTGTCCTTGCCCCGCCTATGTGAAGATAACCTGTGGGCGACGGTGCAAAACGGGTGCGTATTTCCTGCATTTCATCTCCTTACCTGAAAATTCTTTCGTATAAATCCCTGTTTAACTATTTGATTGTTTTATTCCTGTAATGCATGCAGCACCGGTAAATACAAGCCCTGCAATAATAGCAATTTCTCCTATGAGGGTAAAATTATACGCCCATGCCATACCAAATACACCTCCCAGATAAAGCATTCCTGAATGGAAAATGGTGCCTATCAGGAACAGGATACTTAAAAGTGCCTTGAAATTAGATGGTATAGCGAGGGTAAGCAGTATAAAGCCTGCAATGATATTGAGCAGCGCCTCCAGATTGCCGTGTGAGTGCGCACCCTTGCCAGATGGTTTTTGTGCTTTCAGGTAATCAAATATGCTGACAACAGCAGGGGCAATAAGTTTATCAGGGTTTTCAACCCCCTTGAAATCGTTTTGTACACCCTCCCGCACCTTTGCCACTATCTGTGAGGTCTCATTAATATTCTTCATATTGCTGCCCAAATGCGGCACCAATAGAACAGGGCCAATTACGGCAGTTAATGCAAGATAGAAAAAACCGAATATAATATTGATCTTACCGTTCATAGTGTCCTCCTTTTGATTAAGTTCAAATTTAATACCTGTATTCAATACTACTCTTTTAATTTTGCTCATTTCCTAATACCTGCAAGCCTTTTTCATGCCTACCACCCCCTTCATAAGTTAATAACTCCGCTCACAGGGCGGGCTTATTGACTGCAAAGAATGATAAAACTCACTTTCCATTCACTCGCCTTTACCCCCGCCTGAAAGGCAGGGCTCACGGCGCGCTGTGGCAGTTGATGGTTCAGTTGCAGCAGCAAGCCTCTGCCATTCCTCCTCGTTAAATGTCTTGCTGCCATGTACCATTGCAGAAATAAGACCGTGCCTTTCCGCCCATTCATGAATAAATACAGCAAATACATGGGCAATAATATAAAAAATTATAAAATAGTAAAATGCATCATGCCATATTGGTAAAGAGGATTTGCTCCTGAGTTCCTCTGGCAAGTTAAGCATAACCACACCTGTAACCACCTGAGCACATGCCGCCAGAAAAAAGATGATGTATATAATTCCTGCAAACGGATTGTGTGCCAAATACAGCGGAGGTATTCTGCGTAATGCGCTTGCATAATAACGAAGTGTATCCATAAAAACCTTCCTTTGTGATGAGGTTAATGGCAGAAGGTCTTGCCACCTGGCAGTTGGAGGTCCTATAAAAAGCCACAATATACGAGTAAAAAGCCCGGCTGCGAACATATATCCTGATATACTGTGAATATTGACCAGATTATCCCTTATACCGCCGTGTATTTCGCTGCCAAATATCAGTATAATGCTGCCTGTAATAATCTGCGAAAAAAGTGTTATTGCATTCCACCAGTGCAATACCCGCAATAAAGGGTCCCAGACAGAATGAAAGAAGTAAGGTTGTCCTCTCATTGTTTCCTGAAAACAGAATATATCTTTTGAGTCAACCCTTTTAAGTCATCAAAAAAAGCATAAACAACCGGTGTGATTAAAAGAGTAATCAGCAGGCAGAAAGCCTGTCCTCCCACAACAGTAATTGCCATAGATGCCCTTGATGCAGAGCCGTCACCCCTGCCCAGCGCAACAGGAAGCATGCCTGCAATAATGGCAAGGGTTGTCATCAAGATGGGACGAAGCCTTGTCTGATTTGCAAGCACCTGCGCCTCATATCTCGGCATACCCCTTGCCCGCAGGGTATTTGTATAATCTACCTGCAAAATAGCATTCTTTTTAACAACGCCAATTAAAACAAACAGTCCCATTACACTATATATATTCAGTGTTCCGCCGAACAGGTATAGGCTCAATAATCCGAACGGTATACTCAGAAATATAGACACCATTATTGTAACAGGATGTATAAAACTCTCAAACTGGGCAGCAAGGACTATGTATATAAATACCAGACTTAAGACGAATGCAATCATGAAATTATAAAATGCCTCCTGCATGAGTTTGCCCCTGCCTATAAATGATGTGGCATATCCGGGGGCAAGGTTCATGTCTTTTAGTATTTTATTGGCATCATTTATTGCCTCACCCAAGGGTTTACCAAAGAGGTTTGATATTACGGTTATCTGCCTTTCCTGCGCATAACGGTCAATCTGTCCGGGACTTGTGCCGTAATCAATACGGGCTATATTGTCCAGTTTTACAAGGGTGTTGTTTGAATCAGGCACTGTCAGGTTTGCTATCTGGTATGCATCTTTTCTAAATGCCTGCATCAGCCTCAAGCGGATGTTATACTGCTCTCCTGCATCGCGGAAAAGCCCGACCTTTTCACCCCCGACCATTGTCCTGATTGCTGATGCAACAGATTCAACCCTGACACCCAGGTCAGATGCCTTTTCCCTGTCAATACGCACCTGAGCCTCAGGGTGCCTTAATGCCTGACTTGTATCCGTAT
>MGPS01000030.1:30878-41787 GCA_001797495.1 Deltaproteobacteria bacterium GWC2_42_11 | reverse complement strand
TTTGTATATGCATCAAGTTTATCCAGTTCAGGACCCCTCATAACAAGATTAAAAGGCGTCTGTCTGAAACCTCCGCCTGATACAATGCTTATATTCTGGACACTGACCCTCAGGTTGAATTTTTTTAGTCTCTTCCTCACCTCCTGCATTATCTCCTGCTGTGTTCTTTTCCTTTCCAGCATATGCGTTAGCCTTACATATATGGATGCATCTGTCACATTGGACAGATACTGCCCTCTGACACCTATGGTTGTAAACACATGGACAACCTCAGGTATATTCCTTATCTCAGCCTCAAGTTCCTTTAATATCTCATCGCTTCTTTTGAGCGAAGAACCAGGTGGTGTTTCAACTATAGCCTCAAGTTCACTCATGTCGTCATCAACAACAAACTCCGCCTTAAGCGCCTTTCCTATCCAGAATGTTGAGGCAAAGATACCGACAGCAATAAGAACTGTAATATATTTGTATTTCAGACACCATTTAAGCAGCCGCATATAGCCGCGCTCAATAAGAGAATAGAACAGGGATTTCTTTGATTCAGTCTTTTGTAATCCCCCCTCCCCCCCTTTACTAAAGGGGGGATTAAGGGGGGATTTTGGCTTTAAAAGCCGTGAAGAGAGCATTGGTGTTAGTGTAAAAGAGACAAGGAGCGAGATGCCTATTGCAAATGTTGCTGTTATGCCGAAACTCTTCCAAAACCTGCCTACAGTTCCGCCCATAAATGCAACTGGCAGGAATATGACAACAAGCGAAAGTGTTGTTGCCATAACAGCAAGGGCTATCTCCTTTGTCCCGCTTATGGCTGCCTCAAACGGACTTTTTCCCTCTTCTTCTATGTGTCTGAATATATTTTCCAGAACAATTATTGCATCATCTATAACAATGCCTGTGCAGACAGAAAGTGCAAGGAGTGTCATATTGTTGAGCGTAAAACCCATAAAACGCATTGCAAAGAATGTTCCTATTATGGATGCAGGTATTGCAATGCTTGCAATGAATGCGGTTTTAAGACTTCTTATGAAAAAGAGGACAATGAGGGATGCAAGTATCCCGCCCAGTATAAGGTGTTCCTCAACCTGCGATATTGCCTTTTTTATAAACCTTGACTGGTCTTTTACTATCTCTGTCTTTATATCTTCGGACAGGGATTTTTTTATAAACTCAAGTTTTTCTTTGATTTTATCTGTTACCTGGACAGTATTTGTGCCTGACTGCTTTCTTATAAGGAGTGAAACAGCGCTCTTTCCGTCAAGACGGGAAAGTGTCCTGGGTTCTTCTTCACTATCCACAGCATAGCCGATATCCTTTATCCTTACAGGTGCGCCCTTATAGTCAGCAATAATAAGGTCATCAAAGTCTTCAACCCTTTCAAGCCTGCCCAGTGTCCTTATGCCCTGCTCCCTGACATCCCATGTAATCCTGCCGCCAGGTATCTCAACATTCTGCCTTTTAATAATATCCTTAACCTGCTGTATCGAAAGGTTGTATGCTGAAAGCCTGTCAGGGTTTACCTGAATCTGCACCTCGCGTTTTCTGTCGCCTACAATTGATATGGCGCCAACATCCTTTACTATCTCCAACTGCCTCTTTATTTTCTTATCCGCTATCTCTGTTATCTCTCTTGCAGAGCGGGCTCCTGAGACAACTATCGCCATAACAGGCGCTGCATCAGGGTCAAACTTTTCTATGATTGGCGCATCTGTGCTTAAAGGGAATTGCGAAACAACGCCGGAGACCTTTTCCCTTACCTCATTTGCCGCAACATTTATATCCTTTTCTAAAACAAAGGTGGCAAAGACCTGAGACTGCCCTTCAATAGTTGTTGAACGGAGTTCGTCTATACCGTTTATGGTATTTACAACCTCTTCCACCCGCTTTGTAATCTGGTCTTCTATCTCCTCAGGACTAGCGCCTTCAAGCCTTGTTGTAATTGTGACTGTAGGGAGGTCGACCTTTGGGAAGAGGTCAACACCCAGTTCCCTGAAGGAAAAGAGTCCCAGAACTACAAGGGACATCACCAGCATTGTTGCAAATACCGGTCTTCTTACACAGATTTCGTATAATGACATGGATTATAAGTTATGGAGTTGAGGAGTTATGAAATTATGGAGTTATAAAAAAACAGAATTCTTTGACTCTTCAACTCCTCAACTCTTAAACTCTTCACTCTTGTATTCTTGCCCCTTCAAATAACTGGTCAAGGTTACTTGTTGCAACAACATCTCCTGGCTTTATACCTTCAATAATCTCAACAAACCCTGATTCCCGTATGCCTGTCTTAACATGCCTATCCTGCACCTTATTATCCTTTACAACATAAACCTTGTTGACGCCGACAAATGAATAAACCGCACTTTCATGGACAAACGGGACATCCTTATCTTTCCTTGTAAGTATATGCCCCTTTGCAAAAAGCCCTGATTTCAACAGCCTTTTCGGATTCGGTATCCTTATTTCAACTTCCATACTCCTCGTCTTTTCATCAACAGACGGACTTATCCTCTCTACCTTTCCGCCAAAGCCTGTTTCAGGGAACACCTCTACATATATAACCACATCCTGTCCTATCTTTATATCCTTTACAAATTGCTCCGTGGCGCTGGTTTTTAGTTTAAGCGGGTCGTTCTTTACAAGGACAAAAAGTGGTGTTTTCTCCCTCACTACCTCACCTTTTGATACGAGCCTTTTCCTGACCTCACCATTTATTGGTGATAATATGGTAGTGTCCTGCAGGTTTTTTCTGGCAATATCAACAAGAGCTCTTGCATAGTTGACTTGTGCTTCAGCCTGCTTAAGCAAAGCCTCCTGCACAGCATATTGTGTCTGTACCGTATCCATGTCTTTTCTCGAAACCATACCTTCTGCAAAAAGGGAATTATACCTCTTCAGGTTTGTCTCTGCCTCCTGCCGGAGGGCATTAGCCCGCTCAAGTGCCCTTTCATTGGTTTTCAGATTTGCCTCCTGGGCAGCAAGGTTCGATAAAGCCTCCCTGTCATCAAACTTAAGAAGGGTCTGCCCCTCGCCTACTGTGTCACCGAGGTCTGCAAATATCTTTTCAACAGTACCCTGCGATATACTGTTCACAGACACCTCTTCCCATGCAGCGAGAGTCCCCACGATATCCACCTTTCTCTGGACAACCCTCGTCTCAACCCTTGTAGTGGCAACCTTTAGAGACCTGTCCGCCTTTTGCTCTGCCTTTCCCGTGTCAACCTTTCCTGCCTCATTTTTTTCCGCACAGGATAAAATAATGAACGGGAACAGAGCAGCAAGTATAAGTTGAAAAACTTTTTTTGAGATGTTCATGGCATACCTTCCGTAAAGATGTATTTCCTGTTTTTCTACATTATCCTGTTCTCCAGAATCTCCTCCAGCAATATGCCTATCTTTTTCTTAATCCCTATGATGGATATCTGGAGGTCATAGATTGTATTTGAAAGCCCTGTCTGGGCAGAGATGAGCGTCGTATTTGCATCTACAACATCTACATTCGTTGCAAGCCCGTATGTAAACTGTTTGAACACCATTTTATAGTTCTCCTCTGCAAATGAAACCTGCCTTTCATAAGAAGCGATTATTGATGAAAACGCATTAATGTTGTGAAATGTCTCCCTTACATCCTGCTCAATATCACGCTTTAAATTCAATCTTTTTAACTCCGCCTGACGGACTTTACTCTTTGCCTCTTTCTCTTCAGCAGTCCTGAGCCAGCCCTCAAAAAACGGGAATGTGAGGGTGATTGTCCCGTATACGCTCTCCCCGTTAAATGATGACGACGAAGGGTTCTGGTCTTCTCTGGAATATACGCCGTCAAGTTTAAGACTCGGCATGAAATTCCCCTTTGCATATGTGACACCTTCTTTTGCAATATCCTCCTCTATCTTTGCTTGCACATAATCCTTCCTCTTCTCAACAGCAGTCACAATAAGGCTCTCCATATTTTTTGGCACTGATAACGACTTTAGTGGCGCTATTTTAAAGTCTGTTTCAATACCCGTAAGCCGTGCGAGTTTAACCTTCGCTATAGTCAGAGTTACCTTTGATTTTGCAAGTTCTGCATTTGCACCTGCCTCCTCTGCCTCTGCCCTCAAAAGTACAGATTTAGTCACCTCCCCTACATTAAACCTTGCTCTTGCGACCCTTGTCTGTTCCCCTGCCCTCTTTGATGCAGCCTCTTTTATCTCCAGGTCTTTTTCTGCTTTCAAGATGTTGTAGTACGCAACCGAAACATCGAATATGATATCCTCTTTTCTGGATTCAAGACCTTTCTTGTTAAGTCTTACTTTTTTGTCTGCCTGGCGCCTCACACTCCACTCCTTACCGCCTGTATAAAGAGGCTGCGAAACCTTGAGACTGAACGTTGAACTGTTATCAGGCTGAATGGTCGCATTTTCCTCCAAGTACCTGGTGTGGCTCCCCTCTGCTGTAAGGGTCGGAAGCATCTGAGAGAACGCCTTATCGACACCGGCATATGCCTGGTAGAGGTCTTCTTCTGCTATTTTTATCAACTCGTGACTTCTTATCGCCAGTTCACATGCTTCAGAAAGTGTAATAACCCGCTCTTCAGCAACCGCAGCAGATGTCAGAAGATAAAGTAATGTGAGCAGGTAAAATATAACTTTCATAATCTACCTCCTTGTCATGCCTTCAAAGAATATTTTTATAAAGGTTTCAATGACATTTTTATTTGGTGTCTTAAAATATTTTTTTAGTCCATAAATCTCCTGGGCAAGACTGTAGTGGAGCACCATCCCCATAAACGACCGTGCTGCAATAACAGGGTCAATCTCCCTGAACACCTTATTCTTTATAAGACCTCTTATCTGCCCTGCCAGAAATTCAATAAGTTCCATCCCTTTTGTTTTTATAAAAATGTCTGACAGGTTGTGCCCTTCCAAAGCACTATACATAAGGAGCCTCATAAACGAAGGGTCTTTCTGATGCTCTGTGATTAAAAAAGATGCCACCTGCCGGAACACATCCCTCCCGATCTTCCCTTCCAACGTCTTCATAAGCCGCGACTGTCCCGCCGTATCATTACATTTCAGGTCTATAATCGCCGAATAAAGTGCCACTTTTTTTGAAAAGTATTTGAATATAACGGCCTCGCTTATCCCTGCCTTCCTTGCTATTTCGCGGGTAGTGGTTCCTTTAAATCCCTTGTTTGCAAATAGCATAGACGCAACATTCACTATCTGCGATACCCTCTCTTTTTTTGTCATCCGCTTCTTTAAGACCTGTTTTTTGTCCATGACCCTAACCCATTTTTAGTTAGTAAGTGCTTACTATATCTATGAACCGGCAGCATGTCAAGTTATAATTACACAACTGCATAAATCACTTGACTTTTCCTGAATTTTTGTATAAAAGAGATACCCTTCAAAAATGCACTGAGGATTGTTTACCTGTATATCTACAGGACTTATAAAATAACCTGCCTCTATGGCAGGCTGGCAGGAGGAATATTTAATGCAGATTACGGGCTTATCATGGGGAAGCAGGTTATTAAAACGGGTAGAATTTCCTTCCGCAGAGATGCTGGGACCTGAGGCAAGCGTAGATGAGATAAAAGACCTTATTAAAAGAAAGGGGATAGTTTTTGTAAAGCCTATATTTAAAGGAGGTGTTGGCAAAAAAGGGAAATCAGGACTTATCGGTAAGGTGTCTGATATTGCAGCAGCCCTTCAGGAAAAGGAGAGATTGTATTTTGCAAAACATCCTTCAGGGGGGAATGCAAAGGCTGACGGTGTGACATTTGAAGGTGCTGTCCCTGCCAATCATGAGGTGTATTTCTCAATATCAGATAGCACTGTATTCCGCGCACCTACAATGACAATCACGCATCACGGCGGTGTTGACATAGAAGAACTCCCGAAGGATAAGATAAAAGAGATACCTTTTGACCCTCTGACAGGACTGAAATCATTCCACATAGCAAATGCCCTTGAAGAACTCGGGGCACCAAGCGAAATAATAAGCCCGCTTGTGCAGAACTTGCCAAAACTCTGGACACTTTATAACAACTATGGGATGAATACCCTTGAACTAAACCCGATAAGGATGTCTCCTGACAGTGCAGGAAGGCTTGTGCCTGTTGCATGCGATTTTAAATGCTCATTTGATATAGACGACCCTGCATGGAAAAGGCTGGATTTGCCTTCGCACCTCTTTGCCTCTGATTATTCAGAATTTGAACAGGAGATAAACCAGTTGAGGACATATCAGGGACAAAGTGATGTGTTTGTTATAAACGAGAAAGGGACAATCACAGCGCCTACATTCGGCGGGGGTGCAAATGCACTTGTAACAGAACTCCTTGGAGAAAGGGCAACCATATCATCTGACTTTGGAGGAAATCCGCCTTATGCCAAGATGCTTGACATCTCAAAGATAGTTTTCAAATACTGGCTTAAACAGTCAAATGTGCTGTTTATAATAGGCGGTAAGGCGAATAATACCGACATATACGAAACATTCAGGGCAATGGCAAATGCCCTTAGGGGGTATTTCCAGACACACGGTCCTGTGCCGATATTTGTCGTGGTAGGCAGAGGTGGTCCCAACCTGACAAGAGGCATGGCATACATGAAAGATACCATTGAATCACTTGGACTCCCCTACAAGTTCTTTGGTTTTGACAGTGCAATGTCAGAGGTAGTGAACTATGCACTAAAGGTTGATAAGTGGATGGAAAAGGAAGGAAGGAAACTATTAAAAGAAAAGATGGGGATATAAAGGAGATGATATGCACAAGGCAGGAGTTAAGAAATTCCCGTATTATGTTGGCGTCAATTCCATTGCAGAGATAGCAACAAAAGATGACAGGGTTTGCGTCCTCAATATACTCGGCAATGAAAGCAGGACTGTTACACCTGTAAGCCATGAATATTCCGGAGGTAATGTTGTATTTGGTACAGGTCCCGGAAGGTCGGGACAGTCCCTTGGAACAAAATTGGGACCAATCCCTGTATATAATTCTGTTAAGGAAGGGATGGCAGCAGGGCACAAATTTAATACCGCCGTCATCTATCTCCCTCCATCGGGTGTTAAAGACGGCGTATCAGAGGTTGTAAAACATAATCCTGACTTACAGAAAATAATAATACTCACTGAAAAGGTGTCTGTCAATGATGCAAGAATTATACGGGCTGTATGCCAGACAAACGGTGTTGATGTATTCGGCGGCAACTGTCTGGGTGTTGCAGATGCATGGAACCATATAAGGATTGGAGGAGCACTGGGCGGCAACAAACCAGAGGAATCTCTAGTAAAGGGTTCGATAGCACTATTTTCAAACTCAGGCAATTTTACAACAACTATTGCAACATATCTCCTTACAAATGGCTGGGGGACAACGACATCCATCTCAAGCGGCAAGGATGTGTATATCCATTTTGCACCGAGAGAATTCTTCCATGCACTTGATAACGATGAAAGGAGCCAGGGCGCTGTTATATATGCGGAGCCAGGCGGGTACTATGAACATGGTCTTGAGATAAACAAGCCTGTTATTGCATGTATTGTGGGCCGGTGGAAGGCAAGGCTCACAAAGGCATGCGGTCATGCAGGCACACTTGCGGGTTCAGGTGATGACGCAAGGGCAAAGGAGCGGTGGTTCATGGATTATTTTGGTGTTAAAGACATATACACCCCTGAAAAACCAATCTTCAGTAAAAAGGGCGCAGTTGTAACAAACATCGCGCATATACCCGAAGCCCTGACAAAGGTAATGGAATTAAACGGCATCAAGTCTGATTTTGAGCCAATGGGAGACCTTTCTCTAAAATGCTGGTTTGGAAACAATCAGGGATTGAAACTCCCTGCAGAACTTGATGTAAAAGTTGTTGAGGCAATCCCGCCTTATAATGAGCAGATAGCAATTATAAGCAGACAGGCCGGCGCCCAGTATCCGAGACAGTCAATGAAGGATGTAAGCGGTGCATCAATGATGGATTCAAAGACACAGGTAACAAAGGTGCATAATGTCTCAATCCTTGATGCATCAAAAAAGACTCTGGAAGAGAACCTGGTATTTTCGCTCTTAAAAGAATATCCTGACAAGTATGCAAAAGACCTTGCAAACCTCGCCTTCAATTCCCATGTAAATATGCACGGAGACGCTGCCGTTTATGCTGCTGATGCAGCAAGAAGTGCAGAGAACTCTCCGAATACTGTCCTGTCATCTGCAATATCAATAATAGGGAAAGGCAGGGTCAAAAACGCATTAAATGCTTCTTTAGTCTTTCTGGAACTCTTCCAGCATTCAGGCATATCTGATGCAACTGAAACAGGTTTCAACTACTCAAATATTTTAAAAGGATTAACTTCGGAACAGAAGAATATTCTGACAGCAGCAAAAGACGATGAACTTGCAAAACTCATGCTCGCGAGAATAGGACAGACGGGTGATTCGGTATTTACACGATTTGTGAAAGATGCTGCGGGTGGAAAGCCCTCATCAGATGCCCTTCTTGCTTCAATCTGGACTACAATAGGATGGAACGCACTTATGCGTAAGAAGATATCAAGGACAACCTTATTAAGCCTTCCGTGGTACTCAAGGATATTCTCTGCATTTGTAGGTTCAACTGTCTCTTCAGACAAACACAAAAAGGAGAGTTTCTGCGGCATATCAACAAAAGAATTGGTTGAAAAATGGAGTTTCACTGAAACCGCATTCCTTGCCCTCATTGGCAGAAAACCATCAGCAGATGAACTCTTTGAGTTCTCAATGCTCCTTGGGCTTATCATATCCAATGGTCCCGGTACAATATCTGCACAAGGCTGCAAGGGCGGGGTAAGCGCTGATGGTCCTGAACAGCCTGAAAGGGTTCAGATAAACAAGGCATTTGTCGGCTTTCTCACACATACAGGTTTCGCACACGGCGGCAACGGATATGAGGCAATTGAATTCCTTATAGAAAGATTTAAGGACAGGGAATTAAAGAGCCCTTCGGACAAAAACCACGGCATAAATCTGAAAACAATTGCTGATGAATATGCAAATGGGTACGGCAAATACAAGTCAAAGGAAAAGGCAGCAGGCAACATAGAATATATGAAAATACCCTGCGTCAACCACCCTGTATTCAAAGGCAAGGCTGTAAATTATGACCCGAGAGAGCGATTTGTAAACAGCCTCTTCGAAGAGAAAGGGATATACAACATATTCCTTGACTTTTACCGCAACCTTGTCCAGTCGCTCTTTGATGCAAAGGTAAGTGAGAATGTCTACTGCGTGAATGTTGATGCAGTGATAGCAGTAATCCTTTTAAAGATGGTATGGGAGCCGTTTAATGCTGGCAAGATAACAGAGAAAGAGATTGAGACAGCAGCATTTACAACATTCCTCTTTGGCAGGATGATAGGAAGCGCGGCAGAGATAGACGACCACATAAACAGGGGCAGGAACATGGATACAAGGACCCCTGCCAGTGCCTGCATATTTGCAGCATAATTCTTTATAAAATCAGGTGTCAGGATACTTCCTGACACCTGATTCCTGATTCATTTCAACAAATATTCCAAACCGAATTATATCAGAACTTTAATAAAGAAAATACAGGGTGGGGTTCAAGTTTTCTTCTGCCTTTCAATTCTTCAATCTCACCTATGAAGGCACACTCCACTATATTCCCGCTGAGTTTCTCAACAAGGCTTATAACTGCTGAGGCTGTGCCTCCTGTCGCAAGGACATCGTCCGCAATGAGCACATTATGTCCTTTGCTTATTGCGTCCTCGTGTATCTCAAGAGAATCTTCACCGTATTCAAGTGAATATGTTGCCTTGTGAGTTTTATACGGGAGTTTTCCGGGTTTTCTAACTATAACAACACCTGCACCCAGTTTGTAGGCAAGGGCTGCTCCAACAAGAAACCCCCTCGCCTCTATCCCGACTACAAGGTCTATCCTCTTCCCCACATATCGATGTCCCATCAGGTCAACCATCCTCTGGAACGAAACAGCGTCCTTCAGAAGTGTCGTGATATCCTTGAATATTATCCCCTTCTTCGGAAAATCAGGGACATCCCTTATGATATTCTTTAACTCATCTACCATAAAAATCCCTCCTGTAAATAAACAATTAACTTCTCACTTCTATCTTCTCACTTCTTTGTTGAGTCTTTCTGCGATTGACCCAACCTACTTGCGGAGTCAAAATGTTACAATAAGCAATACTTCAATGGCAAGAAGAATAGTGGAGGCGAAGTATATCATGGCAAGAAGAAAACAGGGTTTCTTGGTTTTCTGTCTTTTCTTACCTCAAAGTGAAGGTGATATCCGCTAGAGTTCCCTGTGTTTCCAACCTTTGCAATAACATCACCTTTTTTTACATAATCCGCTACCTTAACAAGGTTTTCTTTATTGTGTGCATATATCGTTACAAAATTGTCTTTGTGCTGGATTATTATGATATTACCGTAGCCCCTCATACCATCACCGCAGTAGATAATTTCGCCGTCATCTGCTGCTATAACATCTGTGCCTGAAGGTGCAGATATATCAATCCCATCATGTTTTCTGCCGTCCCTTACCCCAAATGGAGACACAATCTCGCCTTTCACCGGCCATATGAACTTTCCCTTTTCAAAGGTTATCTTTTCTTCTTTTTCTTCTTTATTTTTTTCCTGACCCTTTGCAGTGTACGGCTTTACCTCTAAAACCCTGTCTGCACCAGGGATAAATATCTTCTGACCTGATTTCACCTGTGTAACATCTGTTATGTTATTAGCCTCTGCAATCTCCTGTAGGTCAACATTGTATGTCTTTGCTATCCTCCAGAGGGTCTCCCCTTTCCCGACCTCGTGGGAAACACCGTGGGAAACAGTACATCCGCTGATTAAGAGAATGGTCAGAAATGCCGTGCAGACATTTTTAGTCATTTCTGTTTGCCCCGAAAATACATT
>MGPS01000030.1:30582-30830 GCA_001797495.1 Deltaproteobacteria bacterium GWC2_42_11 | reverse complement strand
GCAGGCAGCCGCAAAACTAACAAGATTTTCATCCCCCTTTGTAAGTCCCTCACACCTATGTATAGGCATGAGGGGCTACTGCACAAATAATTTGACAACAATGAAACCAAGTATAAGGAGTGCTGTAAATATTATTGTCAACAAATTAAAATATCCGTCTATAAAATCCTTTATCTTTTCACCGTAACGGTGTATCAGCCATGCAACCATATAAAATCTTGCAGACCTTCCGATGACAGATGCTGCTG
>MGPS01000030.1:8607-30532 GCA_001797495.1 Deltaproteobacteria bacterium GWC2_42_11 | reverse complement strand
TGCAGCAATAAAGACAATGAGTGCATTATTCTCCTCATACGACTTCCTTACTAACTCATATTTGTCCATTATGCCGTAGAATTCTAATACCGGAAACCCCAGAATATCCATCAACTGATATCCGATAAAATAACCAAAAAGCCCGCCGATTACAGAACCAAGTGAGCATATAAACGCAAACCTGAACGCCTTTAGAGGAATTGATAGTGAAAGGGCAATTAGCAGCACATCAGGCGGTATAGGAAAGAATGAAGACTCTGCAAATGCCAGAATAAAAAGCGCCCACCTGCCATACGGGAGATGCGCCCAGTGGAGTACCCAGTCATAGAGTCTCCTTATTATATTTCTTCTTCTGTCCATCCGTACCTACCTACTAATTTAACAAACCTGCAGCCGCCCATTTCAAACCTCTGTATGCCGTCCTTTGTCTTTACAACCTTTGTCAGCATCTGTGAGAACATATCGCCTACAGGTATGACAAGCCTCCCGCCTGTCTTTAACTGCTCTATATACTGAGAAGGTATGTCAGGAGAGGCAGCGGTTACAAGCACAGCATCAAATGGCGACTCCTCCTTCCACCCTTCTGTCCCATCGCAAACCCTTATAACAACATTTGAACAGTGCAGTTCGTCCAGAAGTTTCCTTGCCCTTGAAGCAAGCATGGATATACGCTCAATAGAATATACCTTTTCTGCGAGTTTAGAGAGTATCGCTGTCTGATACCCTGAACCTGTACCTATCTCAAGAACTTTCTCGCTGCCTTTCAGTTCAAGCGCATCAGTCATCAATGCCACAATGTACGGCTGTGATATTGTCTGTTTTTCGCCTATCGGCAGCGGGTAGTCATTGTATGCCTGTTCCCATAATGCCTTCTCTACAAAAAGATGCCTCGGGACAGACAGCATCGCATCAAGCACCCTTTTGTCAGTGATGCCGCGCGGGATGATTTGCGTCTCTACCATCCTTTTGCGTGATTTTAAATAGTTGTCATGGCGTGAGAACATAAAGGTTAGTATTTCAGAATTTCCACGAATGTATCTCTTTGAGTGCAGAATAGTTTGTCAGGTCAAGGTGTATCGGGGTTATTGATATATACCCATTTGCAATCGCCTCAAAATCTGAATCCTTGCCCCCTGTCCATTTCATATTGTTACCACCGACCCAGTAATATTTCTTCCCCCTCGGGTCTGTCTTCTCAACTATTGCATCCCCGTAAACCCTTTTGCCAAGTTTAGTTATCCTGTAAGATTTTATCTCACTGTTATTTAACCCAGGGACATTAACATTAAGGAGTGTATCTTTAGGCAGATTGTGTGAAATTACATATTTCACAAGTTTTGATGCAAACCTTGCGGCATATTTAAAATCAAAGTTATCATGGCCAACAAGCGACACTGCAATTGACGGGATACCCATAAGCGTCCCCTCCATTGCAGCAGATACTGTCCCTGAATATGTGACATCATCACCGAGGTTGCCGCCCTTGTTTATTCCGGAAACAACTATATCAGGTCTTTCAGGGAGGATGCCGTTAATAGCAAGGTTTATGCAGTCCGTAGGGGTGCCGTCTACTGAATAAATATTATGACCGACTTTCTCAACCCTTAAGGGACGGTGCAACGTTAGGGAATGGCTTGCAGCGCTCCTCTCCCTATCAGGCGCTACAATAAAAACATCACCCAGTTTCTTCAAAACCTTTGCAAGCCTCAAAATCCCATCCGAGTGCACACCATCATCGTTTGAGACAAGAATTGTCTTATTCAAATATCACCCCTCAAAATAATAAAGCCCTTTCTGGAAGCAGGGCTTTATAAAGTAAACTTCCTGATGAGTATTACCTCCTAATCCTCTTTTGCCATTTTTACGCTCTAACTCCCTAATTCGCTAACTCACTAACTCACTGTCTTAAATGGTCGGGGCGAGAGGATTTGAACCTCCGGCACCCAGCACCCCATGCTGGTGCGCTACCAGGCTGCGCTACGCCCCGCTATGGCAAATAAGTTTAACCAAGCATACCCCTTATTGAAACCAATTCGTTCCGTATGTTCCCGAGGACATCCAGATATTGTCTGCCCGTCTTTTCCGCCAGTTCCAACGTCATCTGTCTGTCCTTCATCTCCTTTATTATCTCTTTTATCTTCTTCTTTGCACCTTCAAGCGTATATCTTTCCTTGTGCAAAAGCCTCTTTATCTCTAGTATCACTTCTACATCGCTCCTCTTGTAAACCCTCTGGTTTGACATTGATTTCTGCGGCTTTATTATCTTGAATTCAGACTCCCAGTACCTCAGGACATAGGGCTTCACCCTTGTTATCCTGCTTACCTCTCCTATCCTGAAATACAGTTTGTTCGGTATCTGGACTTCCATTTCAGTCAACGGTTAATCATATTATTTACGGTTCATGTTATCTCTCATGATGTGACTGGACTTAAACGAAAGCACCTTTCTTGCTGTAATTGTAATATCACCGCCTGTCTGCGGGTTTCTTCCCCTGCGGGGTCTCTTCTGTTTGACCGTAAAAGTGCCGAAGCCAGACAGTTTCACCTGCTCACCACTTGCAAGTGCATCCTTTATCGTCTCAAACACAAGGTCAACAACCTCGCCCACATCCTTTTTCATGAAGCCGACCTTTTCAAATATATTCTCCACAATTTCCGCTTTAGTCATAGTAATACCTCCTTGCATAAATGCAATCACCAATCATCTTACACCCCCCTTACCTCACCGCCGAACTTTTTTAAAATATTTGCTACCACATTATTATGCAGAGCGCTTACCTCCTCGTCTGTCAATGTCCTATCCAAAGACCTGTATATTAAGCGGAGTGCAACACTCTTTTTACCCTCAGGGATATTTGCCGCATAGTATACATCAAATACCTTTATATCTTCAACAAGTTTAATGCACATGGAATATACTGCATTAACAAGGTCTGAAAATGGGATGTTTCTGTCAATGATAAGGGCTGAATCCCTTATAACAGACGGATAACCAGGAATCTTTTTAAACACAAATCTGCCTGCCTCTGCCCTTACAATACTATCTATGTTAAGTTCAAACACATAGGCAGGCTGTTTTAAATTAAGTTTATCTGCAGCAGATGGATGAACCTCCCCCATAACACCTATATCAACACCGCATGCACTTATACTGCATGCCTTGCCTGGATTAAGATATGCAATATCCCTTTTTGCATTAAACAGAGGAGACCTTACACCAGCAGCCATCATCATTCCTTCTACCACGCCTTTTATATCAAAAAAATCTGCCTCTGTGTTATCCCATACAAGAGAGTCTTCTGACACCCTCAGCCCTGATATCAGTCCTGAAACAAAGGCATCTTCTCTGTATGAATTTCCATCCTGTCTGAATACAGGACCTGTCTCAAATATCCTTATACCTTTATTATTGTGATTCAGGTTGTATTTCAGTACAGAAAGGAGTCCGGGCATAAGGCTCCCCCTCATTATAGACTCATCTTCAGAAAGCGGGTTTGACAACCTTATCGGACTTAACTGATCCATCATACTAATATTCAAAATCTGCGGTGATATGAAACTGTAATTTATACTCTCGCAGAAACCCATGCTGGCAAGAAACCCCCTGACCTTGCTGATGACAATATCCTTCTTCTTCCTTGTTACTGTAACAAGCCTTGCCTTCGGGAGTGTTGTCGGTATCTTATCGTAGCCGTATAACCTCGCAACATCTTCAATCAGGTCTATCTCTTTTGTAATATCAACCCTGAAACTTGGCGGGAATACCATTACAGAATCATTGACCTTAAGAGACCTTACAAATGAAAAACCAAGCCTTGTAAGATATGTTTCAATATCCTCTTTATTAAGGTCTGTCCCTAACATCCTGTTCACCCTTTCCCATCTAAATGCTACTGATACAGGTTCGTATCTATCAGGGTAATTATCAATAAAACCCTTTGCAGTTTTTCCTCCTGCAAAAATGTTTATCAGCTCAGCCGCCCTGTCCAGTGCATTTGCAGCGCCATTTTTATCCACACCCCTCTCAAACCTATACGAAGACTCTGATGAAAGACCCAGTGCCTTTGATGTCCTGCGGATACTGGCAGGAAGGAAGTATGCGCTTTCAAGGAGTATATTTTTTGTAGAAAGAGAGACTGCTGTATCCTCACCGCCCGTGATACCTGCAACTGCTACAGGCTTTTTTGAATCACATATAACAAGGACACCTTCATCAAGTTTTCTTTTAATGCCGTCAAGTGTCGTTATACCTTCACCTTTTTTTGATTTTCTGACAACTATCCTCTTATCTGATATTTTATCATAGTCAAATGCATGGAGGGGTTGACCATATTCAAACATCACATAATTTGTAACATCAACAATATTGTTTATGGGTCTTACACCAAGCGCTGTCAGTCTCCTTTTAAGCCAGTCAGGTGATTCCTTGACTGCAACCCCCTCAATTACCCTTGCTGTATACCTGTGACATTGTGCCGGCTCTTTAATTGAAACTTTTATAATGCCGTTTACATCACTGCCTGTTTCATTTAAGTTAACAGACCTTTCTTTTAACTCCTTTCCAATCGCTGCTGCGACCTCTTTTGCAATCCCTGAAATACTCAGACAGTCTGGCCTGTTCGGCGTAACATTTATCTCAAGAACAGCATCCATTATCCCAAGTGCAGATGTTATATCATCACCCAGCGTCAAACCCTTTTCTAATATCATTATGCCGTCAGATGTATCTTTAAGACCTAGTTCCACCTCTGAACACATCATCCCTTCTGAAACTACACCCCGTATCTTTGTCTTACCTATCTTTATATTACCGGGAAAGGCTGCTCCGGGGAGTGCAAGTGCAACATAATCACCTGCCTGCATATTACTCGCACCGCACACTACCTCATGGACACCCCTGTCTGTCTTTACCCTGCAGAAAGAGAGTCTGTCCGCATTGGGATGTTTTTCCATGGAAAGTATCTGTGCAACAACAACACCTTTAATATCTTTGCCTACTTCAGCAACAGATTCAACCTCCAGACCAGCCATGGTAAGGATATCTGCAAGCGCTGAAGGCGGGATATCTATATCAATATATTCTTTTAGCCAGTTGTAACTTATCTTCACCTGAAAATACCTTTCTGCTGTTGCCTGCCCTGCTGGCAAACCGTCTGGGCTGGAGGCTTTTATGAGGATTTTTCTCTCTTAAGAGAGAAAAATGTTTGCAGGCGGGGCAGGCAACAGCACTAGAACTGCCTCAAAAACCTGACATCGTTTTCAAAAAATAACCTTATATCATCTATGCCAAACTTAAGCATTGCTATCCTCTCCATGCCAAGACCAAATGCAAAACCGCTGACCTTCTCAGGGTCGTAATTAACAGCCTTAAAAACATTGGGGTGAATCATCCCTGCACCCAGTATCTCAAGCCAGCCGCTCATCTTGCAAACACGGCATCCTCTGCCGCCGCATATCACACACTGTATATCAACCTCTGCACTCGGTTCTGTAAACGGGAAAAAACTCGGTCTAAACCTTACACGGGTATCCTCAAAAAAGATCTTATGCAGAAATAATGTAAGGATACCTTTCAGGTCTCCGAATGTGATTTCCTCATCCACCATAAACCCCTCTACCTGATGGAACATGGGTGTATGGGTTATATCAGAATCCCGGCGGTAGACTGTTCCAGGTGCAATAACCCTCAAAGGCGGCTTATTCTTTTCCATCACCCTTATCTGAACAGGTGAGGTGTGCGTGCGGAGGAGGAAGTTATTGCCTATATAGAAGGTGTCCTGCATATCCCTTGCAGGGTGGTCTTTCGGCATGTTAAGTGCCTCAAAATTGTAGTAATCAGTTTCAATCTCAGGACCTTCTGCAATGTCAAAGCCCATACCAATAAATATCTCTTTTACCTCATCCATTACCAGTGTTACAGGATGTATATGCCCTGAGGGCAGGTGCCTCCCGGGAAGTGTGACATCTACACTCTCTGCAGCAATCCTTGCAAACTGCTCTTCTTCATGGATTTTATTCAGAAGAGAGTTTATCTTCTGCTCTATTTCAGCCTTAATACTGTTTGCGATATCTCCTATTACAGGACGGTCTTCAGGCAGAAGTTTGCCCATCTCTTTAATTACTGAAGACAACTCACCTTTCCTGCCAAGATACCTCGTTTTTATATCAAGGATTTTCTCCTTGCCGGCAGCACAAGACAGTTCTTGTAAGGCTGACTCTTTGAGTTTTAGGAGATTTTCCCTCATGCAGCAAGATTTGTCTTTGCTATGGATACAATCTGAGAAAACGCATTGGGGTCATTTACCGCTATATCAGCAAGTATCTTCCTGTCAATTCCAATGTTCGCCTTTTTTAAGCCATTTATAAACTTGCTGTAGGATATATCGTTCAACCTTACTGCTGCATTTATCCTTGCTACCCAAAGGTTCCTGAATTCCCTCTTCTTAACCTTCCTGTCCCTGTAGGCATATGCCATCGCCCTGTCAACTGCCTCAATGGCAATCCTGTAAAGTCTCCCCCTTGCACCCCGCTTTCCTTTTGCAAGTGTAAGCACCTTTCTCCTCTTTTTCTTTGCGTGAACGGCTCTCTTAACCCTCGGCATATAAAAACCTCCTTGATTATGATAAATTAGATTTTAGACCCTAGACATCAGACTGTCGGGTGTTTTAACCTTTTGTCTAATGTCTAAAGTCTTTTTTTAACTATACGGCAGAAGTCTCTTTATCTGCCTGGCATTCGCACCTTCCACATAGGCAGCCTTCCTCAAAACCCTCTTGTTTCCAGATGACTTTGAAGTCAGTATGTGCCTCAGGAAAGCCTTTTTCCTCTTTATCTTCCCTGTTGCTGTTATACGGAAGCGCTTGGCAGCACCCCTGTTTGTTTTAATCTTTGGCATATTTTCTCCTTTCGTTTTATATGTCTATTTAGGAATCGGGGCAATAATCATTGTCATACTTCTCCCCTCCAGCCGCGGCTGTTGTTCAATAACCCCGGTATCTTTTATCTCAGCCGCTACCCTGTCAAGCATCTCCTTACCGAGTTGCGAATGAGTTATCTCTCTCCCCTTAAAAACTATATTCACCTTTGCCTTATCGCCGTTTTCAAGGAACCGCTTTATGTGTTTAACCTTGAACTGAAAATCATGGCTGTCTGTTTTAGGTGTCATCTTGACTTCCTTAAGGTGTATGACTGCCTGTTTTTTCCTTGCATCATGAGCCTTTTTGCTTAACTGATACTTGTACTTGCCGTAATTTATGATGCGGCATACAGGAGGATCAGCGTTAGGCGATACCTCAACAAGGTCAAGCCCCTTCTGTTCTGCTATATCAACTGCCTCCCTTACAGACATTATACCTACCATCTTTCCATCAGTATCAATTACTCTTACTTTCTGTGCCCTTATACCCAGATTTATCCTTTCCCTCGCCTCTTTTATAAAAAATCACCCCCTTTTAATATTAAATTCTAATCTCTAAATTCTAAACAAATTTAAAATTGCAATGTCCTAATTTCAAAATACCCATGCAGCAAACAATTACAAGGCAGGGGACTGCCTGATGAGAAGTCCTTTAAACCACCCTATAAAATCTTTAAAATCTGCAGCCTGCGGCACACCTTCAATACCCTTTATCCTTGTCCTGACAGCAACCGTATTATTTTCTGCTTCCCTGTCACCAACTACCAGCATAAACGGAATCTTCTGCATTTCAGCCTCTCTTATCTTCAAACCCAACTTTTCGTTCCTTATATCAATCTCTGACCTTACACCCTCAAACCGAAGCCTCTCATATACCTTCATGGCATATGCCTCGTTCTTTTCAGTAATAGATAGCACAATTACCTGCACAGGTGCAAGCCATAAAGGGAAAGAGCCTGCATAGTGTTCTATAAGACAGCCAAAAAACCTCTCAAGCGAACCCATCAGTGCCCTGTGTATCATTATCGGCTGATGCTCCTTATCATCCTGCCCCCTGTATTTGACATTAAACCTTTCAGGGAGGTTGAAATCCACCTGAATAGTTGAGCACTGCCACGCCCGTCCCAAAGTATCTTTTATCTTTATGTCTATCTTCGGACCATAAAAAACACCTTCACCTGCATCAATCTGAAATTTAAGACCTGACTTTTCAAGGGCAACTTTTAATGCATTTTCAGCCTTTTCCCATTTATCCAGCGTCCCAACATATTTTTCTGGTCTTGTTGAAAGATAAATATCAAATTCATTAAATCCAAATGATTTTAAAATATAAATAGTAAAATTGAGGACATCCCCTATCTCTTCTTCTAATTGCTCAGGCCTGCAAAATATATGCGCATCATCCTGAGTAAAACCCCTTACCCTCAAAAGCCCGTGCAGCACACCTGACCTCTCAAACCTATAGACTGTGCCAAGTTCAGCATATCTTATCGGGAGTTCACGGTAACTCCTTAGATGACTGTTATATATCTGGATATGGAACGGACAGTTCATCGGCTTTACTATAAAACCCTGTCCTTCAACATCCATCGGTGAATAAAGGTTATCACGGTAGAATGCCCAGTGCCCGCTTGTCTTCCATAAGTCCACCTTTGCTATATGCGGCGTATAAACAACCTGATAATCGTGCCTATAATGTTCCCTCTTCCAGAAATCTTCTATTATACCCCTTACAACAGCACCTTTTGGATGCCAGCAGACAAGCCCCGAACCAATCTCATCACTTATACTGAAAAGGTCTAGTTCTATGCCGAGTTTTCTGTGGTCTCTTTTCTTAGCCTCTTCAAGCCGGTTTAAATACTCATCAAGTTCTCGTTTTGTGGGGAAGGCTGTCCCGTATATCCTCTGGAGCATTTTGTTCTTTTCATCGCCCCTCCAGTATGCGCCGGCAATACTTAAAAGTTTGAACGCCTTTATCCATCTGGTTGACGGCAAATGAGGTCCCCTGCAGAGGTCAGCAAAATTATCATGCCTGTATATACTCACCTTCTCATCGGGTATCTCTGCTATAAGTTCCTGCTTGTATGTTTCACTCTTTTCACCGAAGAATTTTATGGCATCTTCTTTACTCATCTCCTCCTTTACAAACGGTCTGTCTCCCCTGATAATGTCCGCCATCTTCTCCTCTATCTTTTCAAGGTCAAACGGTGTAAATGTGTGCGGCGAATCAAAGTCATAATAGAAACCGTCCTCAATAAAAGGACCTATGGTAATCTTCACACCGTCAAAGAGTTCCTTTACAGCCTGTGCCATAACATGGGATGTCGAGTGCCTGTATATGTCAAGCCCTTCCTTTGAATCTATAGTAACAGGCTTTACACGGGCATCTTCATTAAGTTCATAAGTAAGGTCAACATATCTGCCGTTAACCTGTGCCGCTGCGGCTTTTTTAAAAATGTCTGCAGCAGTATCCTTTAAGACAGCAGCAGCCGTAACCCCTGCTTCATATTCCTTAACCTTCCCGTTATTCAATGTTATTTTAATTTGATTCGGCATAACCTGATAAAAACAACAAAAGGCACCACCCCTATTAAAAAAAGAAACCCGTACTGGCAAACACAATAGGGGTGACACCTTTAAAATTTATTTACTCCATTCCTCTCCGCTTGTTTTTACTGGTAGGCACGGGCGGTCTCGAACCGCCGACCCCTACCGTGTCAAGGTAGTGCTCTAACCCCTGAGCTACGCGCCTAAAAAATTCACTGATTTTAATATGTTGGTAAATTTAATATATATTGCATAAGCCTGTCAAGAAAAAATAATTTCCGGCACTCAGTTAACAAAAAAATAAGGTTGCTATGCAACTTATTGGCTGGTAAACTTTTATGCAAGGCAATAATTCGAGATTAAAAAGGTTTATATGTCAGCGATACCTCTTTCAGATAATGCCCTTATAGTCCTTGGAAAAAGATACCTCGCCAAGGATGAAAATGGGAAGGTCATTGAAACACCTGAAGAGATGTTCTGGCGTGTGGCAAAGAATATCGCCTCTGCAGAAAAATACTATAATCCTCATGCAGATATAGAAAAGGTAGAAAATGCCTTCTTTGAAATAATGGCAAACCTGGAGTTCCTGCCAAACTCACCGACATTAATGAATGCAGGCAGGAGACTCCAACAGTTATCAGCATGTTTTGTCCTCCCTGTGGATGATTCACTGGATTTAATATTTGATGCTGTTAAAGAAACTGCGATGATTCATCAGAGCGGCGGCGGGACAGGCTTTTCATTCAGCAAACTAAGACCAAAGGATGATATTGTAAGTTCCACAGGAGGGCTTGCAAGCGGACCTGTGTCTTTCATGCGGGTTTTCAATATGGCAACAGATGTTATAAAACAGGGCGGCACAAGAAGAGGCGCAAATATGGGCATATTAAAGGTAGACCATCCGGATATTATAGAGTTTATAACAGTAAAGGATAATCCAGATGAATTCGCGAACTTTAACCTGTCTGTTGCTGTAACGGATTTGTTTATGGATGCCCTTGAAAAAGATGCGGATTATCCTTTGATAAATCCGAGGACAAAAAACATAGTTTGCTATAAAAGCGCAAAAGAGATTTTTGATTTAATTACCTTGTGTGCATGGAAAGGCGGGGAACCGGGCGTTCTATTCATGGACAGGATAAACAAGGCAAACCCCACGCCGCATATATGCGAGATTGAAGCGACAAATCCTTGCGGCGAGCAGCCTCTTTTGCCTTATGAATCCTGCAATCTCGGCAGTATAAATCTGGCAAGGATGATAAAGGGCAAAGAGCAGAGGGCAGAGGGCAGAGGGCAAACATCTTACCCTATGCTCCATGCCCCATGCTCCATGCCTTATAAGATAGACTGGGAAAAATTAGAAAGGACAATAAGGCTCGGCATAAGGTTTCTTGACAATGTTATTGATGTAAACAGATACCCTCTCCCCCAGATTGAAGCCATAACAAAGGGGAACAGGAAAATAGGTCTCGGTGTTATGAGTTTTGCAGATATGCTTGTGAGATTGAGGATTCCATATAATTCTGAAGAGGCACTTGCTACTGCCTCCAGTATCATGTCATCTATAAATAAAACAGCATGGGAAACTTCCAGAGAACTTGCCAAAGAAAGGGGTGCATTTCCGAATATAAGGGGGAGTGTCTTTGATAAACCTGGTATAAAGCCCGTCAGGAATGCTACTACAACAACAATAGCACCAACAGGCACCCTGTCCATAATAGCAAACTGTTCAAGCGGCATTGAGCCGATATATTCATTGAGTTATACAAGAGAGATACTGGATGGAATGCACCTGCCCGAGGTCTACCCCCTTCTGCCAGAGATAGCAAAAGAAGAAAACTTCTATAGTGAAGAATTAATTGAACATATATCAAACGGCGGCAGTATTGATGCAAGGGTAGATGTGCCTTCTCATATAAAAAAGGCCTTTGTAACAGCATTCCAGATACCAGTGGAAACCCATATAAAAATGCAGGCAGCATTCCAGAAATATACTGATAATGCAGTAAGCAAGACAATAAACCTCCCAACCGATACCTCACCAGGTGATGTAAAAAACGCATTTCTTCTGGCATATAAACTGGGCTGTAAAGGAGTAACTGTCTATAGAAGCGGGACAAGGGAAAAGCAAGTGCTGACATGCAAGGAAACGCTTTACTGCTGAAACTCCTTGACCATTGCAGGACTTCCTGATAAAAGGGATACATGAAAAAGATTGCTCCATCCATACTCTCTGCCAACTTCACAAGATTAGGGGAAGAGATAAAGGCTGTAGAAAAGGCAGGCGCTGATTATATCCATATAGATGTTATGGACGGGCATTTTGTGCCGAATATAACTGTTGGACCTCTGATTGCAGAGGCTGCAAAGAGGGCGACGAAACTCCCTCTGGATGTGCATCTGATGATTGAGACGCCTGAAAAATTCATCCCTGATTTTGCAAAGGCAGGGAGCGATATAATAACTGTCCATGCAGAGGTATGCAAACATCTGCACAGGACTATCCAGCAAATCAAGGAATTCGGCATAAAGGCAGGGGTCTCTATAAACCCTGCAACACCTGTTTCAGCAATTGAAAATATCATTGAAGATGTGGACTTGGTTTTGATTATGAGCGTAAATCCTGGGTTCAGCGGACAGGGTTTCATAAAAGCATCTATACCAAAGATAGAAAAGGTCAGGAGAATGATAGACAAAAGCGGTTTAAATATTGAACTTGAGGTTGACGGCGGGATAAAAGTTGAAAATATCGGTGATATTTCAAAGGCTGGCGCGGATGTATTTGTTGCAGGCTCTGCAATATTCGGAAGCAAGGATTATAAAAAAACAATAGAGATGATGAGGACTGAGATAAACAGGTCATAACCGCACTTAATCACACCTACCCACCACTGCCTCACTTTTTATCCCTGATATGAAATCAAACGCCTTTTTTACTCCGCTGTTGCTGCCCTCAATTACTATCACTACAGAACCTTCTGATCCTGCAACACCGCCTGATGCAACATGGGCTGCCGTAATACCATCACTACCGAATAAAATATCTATTGCCTGAATCTCTGTCACAACCTTTGCATTTACAATGGGCATCATGCCGACCTTATCGCCCATTGCATATTTAATCCTCCCCTGTCCGCATTTTGCTGATGCAAGAGGAACAGAAGGAATAAGTTTTTCAAGACCCACAGGGACAATAAGGTTACTGCCCCTCGCATTTATTATCCCCATTGCAGCGCCTATTGTCCCGCCCTTGTCATTACTCATCAAAACACCTGCATAGCCATTTATGTCAACTGCATTTGCACCTTTTATATAAACATCATGTGCTGTGAACTCATTAAGCATCTCATTTGGATGTATATCCACGATTTTACCATTCTTCAAGACAAATGGATTTATCCTTTTTTGTGAGTCATTTGCCCCAAGTTTTCCATATGCAATCCTTCCTGCTGCATACCAGAATTTATCTACCTTTTTGCCAATTATCTCCTCTGCAGTAAATGCAGTAGTTGTGCCGCCGATTATAATTATCCTCCCCTTTTTAAGAGCCTTCTTTACACAAGGCATTTCTTTTACAGCCTTTGCAATGAGCCTTTTTGACTCAGAAGGTGTAAGGACTACTACCCCTCTTTCTTTTCCAAAATCATCTCTTTTGTAAAACATCTCATCCCTCCTGTCTTTTGTATATTAGCAGATATTACATACTTTGTGAAGATTAAGCCTTCAATTGACTATCATAATTTCTTCTGCTACATTTGTTTAGTATGACACAACAGTTTCTAACAGCAATCTACCTCACCACCCTTGCCGGACTCGCCACAACCATAGGAAGTATAATAGCCCTGTTCTACAAAGAACCCACCCCCAGATACATGGCTTTCACAATGGGTTTTTCAGCAGGCGTGATGATACTGGTTTCATTTGTTGAACTCCTGCAGCAGGGGATAAAGAGCATCGGGTTTACATACGGTCATATTGCGTTCTTCTCAGGGATGGGGATTATGTACGCAATAGATGTCTTGTTCCCTCACGACTATATAATGGAAAAACATAACCTTCACAGGCATGATGATGCTGTAAAAGACAGACTGAAAAAGGCATCTGTTTTTGTCGCTGCCGGTATTGCAATACACAACTTCCCTGAAGGGATGGCAACATTTGCAGGCACAATGAAAAGCACAGACACAGGGATTGCAATTGCTGCTGCAATTGCCATACACAATATCCCTGAAGGCATAGCAGTATCAGTGCCTGTTTATGCCTCAACAGGAAATGCCAGAAAGGCTTTTTTATGGTCAACGCTTTCAGGTATAAGTGAGCCCATTGGCGCACTCATAGCAGGATTTATACTGCTCCCTTTCCTGAACGATACGGTTACAGGCTTTTTGCTGGCTGCGGTTGGAGGTTTAATGGTCTTCATCGCATTTGACGAACTACTGCCAATATCCCATTCTTACGGCAAGGAACATCTATCCATTATCGGCGTTATAACAGGCATGATGGTCATGGCTTTGAGTCTGGCAATGATTTACTAATACGAACTTTCGTATGATGTCAACTTACTTAATGCGTTTGTATCAGCCTGCATAATTATTTAATATTATGAAAAATAGGATTTCACTTGGATACGGAAGTGGAGGGAGACTCACGAGAGATTTGATAAAGGATCTGTTCCTTAAAAATTTTGACAACCCTCTGCTTTCCAAACTTTCAGACTCTGCTGTATTTGATTTGCACGGGGAAAAAGTGGCAGTAACAACCGATTCATATGTTATAAACCCGATATTTTTCCCCGGCGGTGATATAGGCAAACTATCCGTATGCGGCACAGTGAATGACCTTGCAGTTGTTGGCGCGGCGCCGCTTTATATTACTCTTGGCATGATAATTGAGGAGGGCTTTCCTTACAAAGACCTTGAAAATATTACAGCATCTATAAAAAATGCAGCAGAAGGCATCGGCATAAAGGTCATAACAGGCGATACTAAGGTAACTGAGAAAGGAAAGACCGACGGCATATATATCAATACAACAGGCATCGGTGTTGTTGACACTGATATTAAACTGGGTATGGATAAAATAGAAAAAGGTGATAAGATAATATTAAGCGGTAATATCGGCGACCACGGCATCGCAGTCCTTTCAAAAAGAGAGGGCTTTAAGTTTGAATCAGATATAGAAAGCGACTGTGCGCCGCTTAACACGCTTATATACAGTGCAATCAGGGCAGGGAGAATAAAGTTTATGCGGGACCCGACAAGGGGTGGTCTTGCAGCAGTATTGAACGAAATAACAGAGGAAGGGAATTTTGAGATAACTGTTAAAGAAGAGGAAATACCTGTTGATGACAGGGTAATGGGCGCATGCAGCATATTGGGTCTTGACCCTGTTTATATTGCAAATGAAGGCAAGGTTGTTATGGTTGTAAAGCCTGATGACGCTGCCAAGATATTATCTGCTGTCAGAAGAGACCCTCTTGGTGCAAATGCAGCAATAATAGGGGAAGTTACTGACAGCAAGGGAAATAGTGTTTATCTGGAAACCATATACGGCAGTTTGAGGAGGATTGACATGCCTCTGGAAGACCCTTTACCGAGGATATGCTGATATGCATGATATACTGATAGGGAAAAAGATTCTTGAGAGGAATGAAGAGGTCGCAAATGAAAACAGAGGTCAGTTCGAGGAACTCGGCATATTTGTAATAAATATGGTGAGTGCCCCCGGTGCAGGAAAGACCACTATCCTTGAAAAAACTATTGAAAGGCTTAAAGACAAATTCCAGATTGCTGTTATAGAAGGCGATATCCAGACAGACAATGATGCGAGGCGCATAGAGAAATGCAGGGTGCCTGTGAAGCAGATAACCACAGGAAGGACATGCCACCTTGACGCACACATGATAAGCCATACACTAGACTGGCTTAAAGGTATCAAAGGTCTGAAACTTCTATTCATTGAAAATGTTGGCAACCTTGTGTGCCCTGCTGAATATGACCTCGGTGAAGACTGCATGGTATCTGTGATTAGCGTAGCAGAAGGGGATGACAAACCTTTAAAATACCCTGCCATATTTCATGCCTCAGATGCATTAATAATAAACAAGATAGACCTCCTGCCTTATATAAATTTCAATATGAAACTGGCAAAAGATAATGCAATCGGCATAAACCATAATTTAAAAATATGTGAGATGTCATGTACTACCGGGAAAGGGCTTGATGAGTGGTGTGATTGGGTTAAAAAAGATGTATCACGCTAATCGTAATGTAAGTTTATTTGGTCAATAAACTTTATATGATAATCTGAAACCGTGTCGCTGCTTAACATAAATAACCTGACAAAGACCTTTGGCGGGCTTACTGCTGTTGACAGTGCTGATATAACAGTCAATAAGGGTGAAATAGCAAGTATTATCGGACCGAATGGTGCAGGCAAGACAACACTTTTCAACTGCATAACAGGGATATATAAGCCGTCTGATGGAGAAATTATCTTTAAAGGAACAAGGCTGAACGGCTTGAAACCCCATCATATAACCTCCCTTGGCATTGCCCGAACATTCCAGAACATAAGGCTTTTTGCAGAGATGACAGCGCTTGAAAATGTTATGGTAGGCAGACATACAAAGACAAAAACAGGTTTTTTAGGTGCTGTTATAAAGGGTAGAAATGTTGTCAGAGAGGAAAGGGATACTTCGTCAAGTGCAATGGAACTCCTTAGATTTGTCAACCTGAGGAAGAAGGCAAGCATATGGGCGAGGAACCTTCCATACGGAGACCAGAGGAGGCTTGAGATAGCAAGGGCGCTTGCAAGTGAACCCGAACTATTACTCCTTGATGAACCTGCGGCAGGAATGAACCCTAATGAGACTGAAGAACTTATGGAACTGATAAAGTCAATAAGGGAACAGGGAATAACAATAATCCTGATAGAGCATGACATGAAGGTTGTAATGAAAATATCTGACAGGGTTATGGTCCTGGACTACGGTGTAAAAATTGCAGAAGGAGTGCCTGCAGATATAAGGAAAAACCCAAAGGTGATTGAGGCATATCTGGGTAAGGAATCAAATGCTTAAACTGGACAACATAAGGACGAATTATGGGAATATTGAGGCATTGAAGGGTATCTCAATGCATATAAAACCGGATGAGATAAGCGCAATCATTGGCGCCAACGGCGCAGGCAAATCGACTATCCTTAATACAATATCAGGTGTCCTTCATCCTTCATCAGGCACAATAGGATTTATGGGTGATATGATTCACAATATGCCGCCGCACAGGATTGTAGAGATGGGGATTTCGCAGGTGCCGGAAGGGAGGAGGATATTTCCGAGGATGACTGTACTGGAGAATCTGGAGATGGGGGCGTATATAAAAACAGGGGCAAGGGGCACCCCGCTAAGCGGGGGCAAGGGGCAAGGGGGAAAAACAATCAAAGAGGATATGGAGGGAATATTCACATATTTTCCGGTATTGAAGGAGAGGCTTAAGCAGTTAGGCGGGACACTATCTGGCGGAGAGCAGCAGATACTTGCCATAGCGCGGGCGCTCATGGCAAAGCCAAAACTTATTATGCTGGATGAACCGTCACTAGGTCTTGCACCGATTATGGTAGAAAGGATTTTTGAAATTATAAGGAAGATAAACAAGGATGGTGTTACTGTCGTAATTGTTGAGCAAAACGCAAACGTTGCACTCAGACTTGCACATACAGGCTATGTTATGGAGACAGGCAGGATTGCATTACATGATAAGGCAGATGCACTCATTATAAACCCGCATGTAAAAGAGGCGTATCTCGGAGGATAGACAGGGATTACCTTCTAGTTTTTATCCTCCCAGTCCTCATCCCTTCGCCACCTGAACGGCAAATCTATTATTGTCCCTGGTTTTTTAATTGTCTTTAATGCTTCAAATGCCTTTCTAATTACAGCATTATGCTGCCTGACCTTGAACGGCTCACCGAACGGATGCCCGAGCGGCCACTTCACAAAAACAGCACGGGAAGGCTTTACCTCTTCAGTGAACTTCCTCATAATTGATATACTGACGCATGGAATCCCGCTCTTTTCTATCTCTCTCTGTATCAGCCCAACTGACCGATTGCATGTCCCTCAGCCAGGTGTTAAAAGGACAGCATCAACTTTAGCATCTTTAAGACTTTTAGCAATGCATTGTGATGTCTCATTTATGAGTGTATAAATGTGTCTGCCGCTTATATGCCCCATGAGACCAAAATTTATTTCACTTATTTCTGCAATCTCGCCGCCATCCCTCATCTCTTTAAGCCTGTCTATGGGGAAAACAACATTCATATCCTTATCAGCGTCTCTGTGGTCATAGTAATCGTGGGTTATCATCAGGTCTTCTTTCGGTGTGTCAAGAGGTATTTCGCGGAAGGAAGGGTCGCCGTCAGGGTCTTTCATGTCAAACGGCTTCTGGGTCTTTAAATGCACACCTGCTGTTGTTACAAGGGCTATCTTACAATCCTTTAAGTCCTTATTAAAGGGCGACCATGGGGTTCCCTCAACCTTCCATGGTGCAATTTTTTTAACCCACAGTTCTGCAAGGAACGGAAACCTTGTGAATATTTTTGCAAGAAGTTTATTCTTGAGTCGGGACATTTATATCCTCAGGATGGATATTTGTGGGCAGTTTAATGTCATGCCCGGGACATTCTAGGGCATCCTTCCTTGCAATGGGAAACCCTGGGGATCATGAACCGCTTCACATTTATCACCCCCCTTTTAGGATATGTTCTGAAAGAATGAGTTAATGGCTGAAAACTCATCTACCCATCAACCCTTTTAACCACCCTTTAACAACATTGAATAGGAGTTTAAATCTGGGATAACTCTTTATCTCCTGCACGAATTCTCTGTAACTGCTGTTACCTGTTATGACATCCAGGTATTTTTTAATAAGTCCCGGCTCTGCTTCCACAAGGCTATACCAGACCTTTGGGTTAGAGTATACCATATCTGCAAGTTTTTGTGCAGCACTAAGTTCGGCATATAACTCTTTTTCCAAATCTGTTTCGTATGCACTGAAATCGTCTTTACCAATGCCGTCAACAACTGCACGGGCAGCAAGTTGTGCACTCCTTACAGCATAATATATACCCTCTCCTGTAAATGGGTCAACAATATGCCCAGCATCTCCAACCAGCAAAATCCTTCTGCCTGCTATCCTCTTCGTGTTACTGTTAAACTCAGGTATTATCCAACCCTTCTGGTTTCTTACCTCTCCTCCTTTAAGGATGTCATGATAACATTTCAGGAAATCATTGAAATATTCCTTTATACCCCTGTCAAGCCGTGATTTGACGCCTGCAATGCCTACAGAAAGATATTCCTTTTTTGGGAATATCCATGCATAACCCCATGGTATGCATCCGAAATCAATTATGATTTTATTCCTTAACTTTTCAAGACTGTTTCTGTCTGCTGACATCTCGCTTTCTATTGTTAAAACAGTTTCTCTCAAATCTGCGCCCAAGTCTGTGCCATAAAGAGTCCTCCATACAAAACTTGATGCACCATCTGCTGCAATAAGCACCCTTGCCCTGAATTTACCCCTGTCTGTTTCAACATAAATGCACGATATGTCCTCTTTAAAACCCGAAACCCTGATACCTTCCATAACAACAGCACCTGCCTTTTTTGCCATATCAACCAGGAGATTATCAAAGCGGTCACGCATAACCATTGAGGCTATAGGGGTGTCATTTTGTATAAACAGGTTTCTTTTAGAGCGGTAGGTAAATATGGCGGCATCCACCACATCCTCAACAACACCTGAAAAATCAAACTTCAGTATCCTGTTGACCTTTGCTGATACAGCGCCTCCGCAAGGCTTGTATCTGGGGAACTTTTCCTTATCAAATGCCAATACCTTCTGACCACTTCTGGCAAGTTCATATGCGGCAGTTGCACCTGCTGGACCAAGTCCCACTACTATTGCATCGCATTCAATTGACATATGAGGTTATTCTTTTAAGGGAGGATATAAATATTATTGAAGCAATTCATACAGTCTTGATTTTTTTACTGCACCGTTTCAGCAATGTATTCCTTATTATCTCCTTCTTCAGTATCCTTCTGAACTCTGTTTCATCTATCTTGAATTTGAATATTTTTTTACCGTTTATAAATACAGTGGGGACATCTTCTTTATACCGCCTGAAGAGTTCCTCGTTTGCTGTTATATCTATCTCTTTGCAGCAAAACTGCATATCTTTGCTGACACGGCTTATAACACCCTTCACCTCTTTGCAAAGACAACAGCCCTTTCTGGAATATATCTCTATCAGAATCATAAAAGCCTTCTTTTTTAAAAATCAGTGTCATGTCTCATATTGCCATTGCGAACGAAGTAAAGCAATCTGGTGTTTTTAGATTGCTTCGGGATTTCATCCCTCGCAATGACAGTGCAAATAACTGCCCGGGACAGGACTAGAAATTGAGAAATGGAAACAAACTGTTCAGAATGCCTGTGATTATAGCAAAGTAGTTTGTGTAAATCAAGAAGCCTATTACAATGAGGAAGGAACCGGTTATAAACGAAATCAGTCTCATGTGCTTTTTAAGACGGTTGAAGTGCTTCATGAATGCGTTTATGCCAAAAGAGGTGAGGAGGAAAGGTATTGCAAGACCCATTGAATAAATAACCATCAAGAGCATACCGAATAAAAATGTATCTGAACCTGCAGCGATGATGAGTATTGAGGCAAGTATAGGTCCTATGCACGGCGTCCACCCTGCTGCAAAACCGATACCCACCAGAAATGAACCAAGAAGCCCTGCAGGCTTTTCCCTGAAAAAGTGGAGCCTCTTGTCCTGCTGCAGCATTCTTATATTAACTATACCTATGATATGTATGCCGAGGAGTATTATTACTATGCCGCCGATCTTCCTTATGAGGTCTTTATATGTTATCAGCACCTGTCCGAGAAAACTTGCAGACGCACCCAGTGAGACAAAGACTAAAGAGAAGCCGATGATGAACATAATTGAGTTGACGATAATTACCTTCTTTATCTCTTTCTCATTTTCCGGACTTGTCAACTCTTCAAACGAAATACCTGTGATAAACGAGATATAAGATGGCACCAGCGGGAGAACGCACGGTGAGATAAATGATAATAAACCGCCGATAAATGCCCAGAATATGCCTATCTCATTTGTATTCACTTAAGTAACTCCTCCATAAGATTGCTTATGGGACTGCTCCCCCACTCCCTTGCACCTGCTGCCTTGCCTACAAGTCTGCCATCTTTGTCTATAATATAAGTTGTGGGGATATAGACGACACTATATACTGCGCTCACATCACCGTTTGAATCAAGCAGCACAGTGAATGTATAACCGTTTTTCTGGACAAACCTTTTAGCTGTATCAGCACTCTCCTGTACATTAACAGCAACCAATGCAAAACCCCTGTCCTTATATTTCTTATAGAGATTTTCCATGTCAGGCATTTCGGACCTGCACGGCGGACACCATGTTGCCCAGAAGTTTAAGAATACAACTTTACCCCTGAAGTCCTTGAGCGAAACCATTTTACCATCCGGCGACTTGCGTGTAAACTCAATAGCAGGCGGTGTGCCGTTTATCCGCTCAATACCTGCCTTTACAAAAAGTTCGTTGTTGAATGCATATGCAGGACCTGTTAATAAAACAAAAGAGAAAGAAAACAGGACAAACATGCGCCTCATCTAATAAACCCTCCTGCCAGTCACCTTGTATTCATCTGCATCTTTCGGTCCCTTTTGTATCAGTTCCATAATGACCTTTGTGCTTTCCTCTGCACGCCACTCTCTCGGTCCCATAACCTTTTCTGCAATTACGCCGTTCTGATCTATTATCAATGTCTCTGGTACACCTGTTGTTTTATAAATTTCCTTTATCCCGCCTTTCCTGTCATGCAGTATTGGAAATGTAAGACCGTACTCCTTTACAAACTTTTCAACAACTGGAGGACCGTCTCTGTCCACACTGACAGCAAGCATCTCAAAATTATAATTCTGCTTTTTAAGGACATCATATAGAACCTGCATTGAAGGCATCTCATCCCTGCACGGCTTACACCATGTTGCCCAGAAATTCAAAAATACAACCTTCCCCCTGTAATCCGAAAGTTTCACCATTTTACCCTTTAAATCAGGCAGCGTAAAAGCAGGTGCCTGCGTACCTGCCTCTACTGGCCTGAATCTTTCACTTCTGCCAAAAACTATAACCAAAACAACAATAAGTAAAATACCAACAAATATGCCGACGAACACAGACGTTGGAAGTCCTTTAGTTTCTTTTTCTATGTTTTGTTTTTCCACCATAACTTTGAGTTTTAAATATTGACGCTCAAAAATGTTCCAGATGCAAGGCGGAGCAAGGCTTCAAGCAAGGCATACTTTACAGTATGTTGAGCGAAGAAGCCGCAGCGACAACGCCGCAGA
>MGPS01000030.1:0-8584 GCA_001797495.1 Deltaproteobacteria bacterium GWC2_42_11 | reverse complement strand
CTAACCCCCCAGTATAAAAATATTACTGCCAGAAAACCAAAGATTGAAAGCCATGCAGCCTTTTTGCCCCTCCAGCCTCTTGTAACCCTTGCATGAAGATACGCAGCATATATAAACCATGTTATAAGCGACCATGTCTCTTTAGGGTCCCAACTCCAGTATGTACCCCATGCATTATTTGCCCAGTATGCCCCTGTAATGATACCTATGGTAAGGAACGGAAAACCCCACATTATACTTTTATAACTCACCTCATCAAGTATTGAAGATGCAGGAAACGCATTTATTAAGGCAATTTTAGCCCCTTTCTCGTCCATCCTGTTCTTTATAAGATACATGATAGACAAGCCGAATGCTATTGCAAAACCAGCATAACCTATAAATGTTGTAAACACATGGATCTCAAGCCATATGCTCTGCAGAGCTGGATTTAATTTTTCAATGCTTTGAAACCTATATGGAAGTCTCGACGCAGAAAACATAGCAACGAATGCAAGCGTCATAACAACTGCGCCTACAATCTTAACCTTATACCTGAACTCCATTATCAGATAGCCTATTGCAGTAGCCCATACAAATAAGACCATAGACTCATACAGGTTTGAAAATGGTGCGTGTCCTGATTCAACAGTCCTTGTAACAAGTATCATTGTGTTCGCAAATATTGATATGAAAGTCAGAACTGTCGCTGCCTGACCGACCCAGTCCCTCTTTAATATCCAGTTGCCGATATACAATATGGCTGTTATAAGGTAGAACCAGTATGCCATGTCAAAAAACATGAGTGATAATATCATTTGCCGACCTCCCATTTTGCCTTTAAAGACTCTACCAATTCTGAAAATTCTCTTTCAAACAAGATTTTATTTTTGTTTATCATACCGCCCATATAAATATCTACACCATTTTCGCCCCTCTTTATATTAACCCATATCCTTTTGTGGAATATCATAAATGCAAAAATAAATCCCACTGTCATAAGGATTGAACCTATCCACACAATATTTGTGCCGGGGTCATTATTGACGCTCAGACCTGTATAATACAGACCGCTGTAGCCCATAAATGTTAAATTATAGTCTGAATTCGGGATTGTTGCAAATACATCAGGATAATTAAGGAAAAGCCATGAATCAGATATGGGTTTATCCCCATCGTAAATCACTACTGCAATTGCAGGATTGTTGTGTTCAAGTGACCTCGCATATATTTGTTTTGTCTTTTCATCAAAACCAAAATCTGATATGAAACCAACTAGATTCACTGTAAGATTTGTCCCTGGTATCTTAAATGGTTCATACCATTTTACCTTAAATGGCTCGCCTATTTGTTTATTCTCTTTCTTGTTTTTGAGGATAAGTTGTGCTTCCCTTATCCTATCATATGCAACACCGTAATTACTCTGGTAAAACCATGTCCCCTTATATATAAGTGGCTCATTCACATATATCTGCTTTGTCAGAATCTCCTTATTGTTATCAATCACAGTCAGCAGGCTGTTATATTGTTTAACCTCTCCCGTATTATAATAATCAATCCAAAACCTATCCAGTCTTACTTTAAAGTCTGCCTGCGGTGCATTAACAGCATCATTTTCATTTATACTCACATAGCCCCTGAAACCCCAGAAATTCCCGATTATTGCACCTACCAGTATAAGTATAAGGCTTACATGCGTTACATCCGAGCCGAAACGTCCTATTACACCCTTCCATGCATATATTGAAGCGCCGTCCGCGGCATCAGCATTTATTATCTTATATCTTTTTTTCTTCAGGCGCTCTGCCACTTTAATTTTTATGTCATGGACATCCCCGCTGACAGTGAAGTGTGCACTGTTTGCAAGATTTTTTATAAACCTGGGCTCTGCACCATATTTCTTTTCAATAGCTGTCTCCCATTTCTGCGGGAACCTGTCAATTGTACATACTATTATATTTGCTGCAAGGAGCGCCAGGAGGATGAGGAACCACCATGAATGATACATATCATGAAAGCCTATGCTCAACACATAGTGTGCAATCTTTTCGCCGTACTCCTTGGTATAGAAGTCAGGCGGCTTCCCCTGTTCTATTACAGTACCTATGATGGAAACTACCGCAAGGGTTAAAAAGACTGTTATAATAAGTTTCAGGGAACTGAAAAAGTTCCAGATTTTATTGCCAGCCTTATCAATGATTGTCTGGTTTGATTCTATTTCATTTTTTTTCAATATCTATTCCTGCCTGTTTTGAGCAAGGAAGTCCTGAGCAGCCTTACCCACTTCACTTACCGGATTCATATTATACGCCCTTTCCCATGCATCCCTTGCCTCTTCTTTTTTCCCATTGACAGAGAGTATAAAACCTTTTGTAAGATATATTCTCTGATAATCCGGATTACCTTTTATGCATTCATCTATGTATTTAAGTGCCTCTTCTGATTTGCCTGTGTAGTGAAGTGAAAGCCCCAGGTCGTTGCACGAATCAATATCTTTAGGGTCTGTCGCAATCACCCTTTTATAGACATCTATGGCGTCCTGAAACCTCTGAAGTCCAAAGTATGCATCTCCAATATCAGCAAGTGCTCTGGCATCATTAGGATTTTTTTGCAAAATATTTCTGTTATAAGTTATAATTTCATTGTAGTCTAAAGTACCCACGCTTATTCTCACATTCGATGAAACCGATTCCTTTTCTGGCACAATACTTCTCGTCTTCTTACCCTTCGTACCAAAAAAATAGCCTAGTACAAGAGCTGCTACCGCAACAATTATGACCAGAAAAATTCCTTTTTTATCCATATATGCCATTTAATAACCTCTTAATAATCTCAATGGGAATATGATGAATATTTTTTATCAATAAATCTTCTTATACTCAGTATATCTTTCCCCTGCTTCAGCATATCATAGGCAATTATCGCCTCATCCATGCACACACCGCAGTAGGCGGCATGGTCGTCAACATAGCATGTAAGAAGGCTCTTATGTCCGTGATCCCTTTTACAGTTGCAGTAACAATAAAGGCTGTCCAGCACCTCAGGTATCTCCTTTGCTATCTGATATGCTTTAGATGTCGTGCCTGTAAAATTTGCAGGCGAGAGTGTCTGCCTTGTCTCACCCCCGCGAAGCGACGCTATATCAGTAATCTCTTCGCCTGAATCTGCAAGATATCGTGAGAGGATATAACCCCCGCTGAATCCTATTGCCGCCAATAAGGCGATACCAATTATCAGCCATTTGTTTTGGGGGGTATTCTGTTTTATGCTCTTTGCCATAAGTAATCTGCACGAATAAATGTGAGATGTAAACTGTTTCACAGTTCACAGTTTACAGTTTCATTTTAGGATATCAAAAGATTATTAATGGTTTGTTAAAAAAAGATTAAGAAAATTTAAGATTGGCGGAAGGTGGCAGGAGTCGAACCTACCTGTCCTGCTTTACAGGACAGCACAGTTTTGAAGACTGGCAGCACCACCGGGCGCTATCACCCTCCATGATATTTTACTTGCGATGGCTATTTTGAAAAAAATGTTCATGCTCAAAAATTGCACAGATGCAAGGCGGAGCAAGGCTTCAAGCGAGGCATACTTATAGTATGTTGAGCGCAGAAGCCGCAGCGACAACGCCGCAGATGGGCATTTTTCAGCATGAACAAACTACCTTCCCATACATACACCAATTGCCTCTGCTGTTCTCACAAGACTGCCGTTCGGGTCAACAGATTTCTGTTTACTAATTGCATCGTCTAATGTAACGGCACTTATCTCCTGTCCTTTCAAACATACCATATGACCATATCTCCCATGTTTGATAAGTTCAACTGCCTCTACACCAAACCTTGTTGAAAGTATTCTGTCAAATGAAATTGGTCCCCCGCCGCGCTGAATATGCCCCAGTACAGTTACCCTTACATCCAACCCTGTCTTTTCAGCAACCATCCTCCCAACCCTATCCCCTATGCCGCCGAGGAGTTCCACACCGCTCTTTTTATCCACCCCTTTTACTGTAACATGCCCGCCAAGCTGTTTTGCACCTTCTGATACAACGATGATACTGAACGCACTCCCCTCTTTTGCCCTTCTCATAACATGCTTGCAGACCTTGTCAATGTCGAAAGGTATCTCAGGGACAAGTATACAGTCAGCGCCGCCTGCAATGCCAGAACAAAGCGCTATCCAACCAACATATCTGCCCATAACCTCAACAACTATAACCCTCTTATGGCTTGCTGCGGTTGTATGGAGTTTATCAAGCGCGTATGTCGCAGTCTCTACAGCGGTTGAAAAACCAAATGTAAAATCAGTCGCCATCAGGTCATTATCAATAGTTTTCGGTACACCAACAACAGGCATCCCTTTCTTGAAAAACTTATTTGCAATAGCCATTGTCCCGTCCCCGCCCACAACGACAAGCGCATCAAGACCGATGTTCTTAAATTTCTCCATTGCTTTATCTGAAAGGTCTTTCTTTATGATGCTGCCATTTTCTTCAACAGAATAGTTAAATGGGTCTCCCTTGTTACTGCTCCACAGTATTGTCCCGCCTGCAGGCAGTATCCCCCTTATCCGCCATGGATTTAATTCCCTTACATGCCCATCCAGTATTAATCCCTCGAACCCGCTCTCTATACCAATGACCTCCCATTTATACTTCACACAAGCAGTCTTAACAACACCCCTTATAACCGCATTTAAACCCGGACAATCACCACCGCCTGTTAAAATGCCTATCTTCATATTGCCTCCATCCTAAAAAATCATCTGACACATATCACCCATTCATTATTCCTCTTTACAACCTCTCCGACCTCATACGCACTACTGCCTCTGGCTTTCAATTTATCCATCAGTTCACCTTTTTTACCCTTTGGCACTGAAATAAGTAGTCCGCCTGATGTCTCAGGATTATAAAGTATGTTTACAAGTTCATTCTTTATCTTTTTATCCATCAAAACACGTTCTTTAAAATACCCCTTGCCATCTGCAACTGACTTTGGCAGGTTACTTCTTTTCTTTGCCAGTTTCATGGCAGCATTAAAAACAGGTATAGACTTTGACTTCAAAACTATTGATACATCACTGGCATCTGCCATCTCAACAGCATGTCCAATAAGACCAAAGCCTGTTATATCTGTGCAGGCATTCACCCCTGTCTCCACCATTATCTTTGATGAAATATTATTTAAAGTCTTCATTGAAATGATAGATTCATCGGCATCAGATTCGCTGATATTTCTATTTTTTAGTGCAGATGTAATTATACCAACACCAATGGGCTTTGTGAGAACCAATACATCACCTGACTTTGCGCCTGAATTTTTAACTACCTTGTCAGGATGAACAAAACCTGTAACAGATAACCCGTATTTTACCTCTTTATCCTCTATTGAATGTCCGCCAATCAAAATTACACCTGCCTCTTTTAACTTATCCAAACTCCCTTTTATAATCTCCTCAAGTATTGACAAATCCAAATCAGGAGGAAAGCAGACTATATTCATTGCAAGTTTTGGCATACCGCCCATTGCATATACATCACTCAATGCATTTGCCGCTGCAATCTGCCCAAACAGATAAGGGTCATCAACAATCGGCGGAAAGAAATCAACCGTATTAACAACCGCAGTGTCCTCTGAAATCTTATACACCCCTGCATCGGAGGCAGTATCAATGCCTGCAATAAGATTTTCGTCTTTAACATCAGGCAGATGATGCAGAACCTGCATCAATGACTTTGCAGTCATCTTTGCCGCTCAACCCGCGCAGGATGCGTAACTTGTAAGTCTTATCTTTTTACCCATTTATTTTTTCCTCAAAACCCGATAATCCCCTGTCCGTAATGTAAACCTCTCCTTATCAAAATACTCTAAAATCTCTATTGCAATCTTTCTGCCGCAGGCGAGTATATCGCGGAATTCTGCTGCCTTTACTTTATCATTCTTTTCAAAAAAAATCACAAGAAGGTTTCTTGCATCTTCAATGGTATCTTTCAAAAGATATTCATTCTCTGCAATTCTTATAATGACACCTTTTTTTACAAGGAGATGAAAACTTTTTTGCAGACTATCAGCACTATATTTACCTCTGAATATTTCCTTTAACTCATCCGCTCTCGGCGGGCTGAAGCCCTTTGACCTGAAAACCCTGATAATCTCTTCTTCAATCTGATTTTTAACCTCTGAAGACTTCCTGAAACCCTTTAACAATACATACCCTTTACCTCTTTCAACAATTCCTTCTGAAACCATTTCATCCAGAATCTTTTTAAAAATTGCAAATGGAACTTTCCCTGCACTCTTTGCATAAAGACCCGCCTCATCAATCTCTATCTCTTCAGGCTTATCAGTATGAAATTCTTTTAGCATCCTGATTATTTTTTCTTTAAGTTCTGCAAGTTTTTCTGCAAACACAAGGTAATTATCAATCTCTTTTATTCCTCCTGACTTTAAAATAAGTGAAGATAAATCCTCATCTGTAATATTCATTTGCAAACGGATTGCGTGCCTGTCCATGCAGAAATCTTTTCTATTTAACAAATACAGAACTAGTTTTGATAAATCATCACGCTCAAGGATTTGATATTCATTCAAGTTGTGAGCGTTTTTTTCCCTTTTCATGCCAAAAGGCAAAAGCACCACCCCTCCGCCGATTGTCCTGTTCTTCCCTGTATCACGAAGAATAAATCTATCACCCCTCATCATAACAAGCGGACTCTTTAGCCTGACCTTCCCGAAAACAGTCTCGCCTGCGTCAGCCTTATCTGTCCCTTCAAATATAATCATTGCATCAACATCTCTTGCAAGATGATGGAGTTTGAGCCGACTAAAATTTTTTATCGCCTTTTCCATTGAATTTAGGAATTCAAACCTGACATCAGCAAAGGCAGTACCTTTTGTAAGGTCTTCTGAAACAAGGGAATCCCCCCTTTTAATCTCATTGTGCGATATACCTGAGATATTGACCGCTGCCCTCTGCCCAACCCTTATCTCATCCAGATTTTCATTATGGCTCTGCAGTCCTCTTATCTTGACTTTAAACCCTTGAGGCAGTATCAATGCACTACTCCCCTTCTTAATCCTCCCTGATGCGGCAGTCCCTGTTACAACAGCACCAAAACCCTTAATAGAAAATGAACGGTCTATCGGAAGTCTGAAAAAACCTCCTGAAGGTCTTGGAACAATCTCCTTTGCAACACTATAAATCTCCTTTTTCACATGCTCCAATCCCTCACCTGTCACAAAAGAAAATGAAACAATGCGGAAATTATTTGAAGTCTTCTCTGCCAGTAATTTCAAATCTCTTTTAACACTCTTAACTCTATCTCTGTCAACCAAATCAACCTTTGTGAGCACAAACATCCCCTTCCTGACATTCAAGAGGTGCATTATCTCAAGATGCTCTTTTGTCTGCGGCATTATCCCGTCATCAGCAGCAACAACAAATAGAACCATGTCAAAACCGCCTGCACCTGCAAGCATGTTTTTTATAAACCTCTCATGCCCGGGCACATCAACAATCCCGCACCTCCTGCCATCAGGCAGGTCAAAATAGGCAAAGCCCAAATCAATGGATATACCCCGTTCCTTTTCCTCTTTGAGCCTGTCCGTATCAACACCTGTAATCGCCTTTACAAGAGAGGTCTTGCCGTGGTCAATATGCCCTGCTGTGCCGATTATGAAAGGTGAATTAGTCATGAAGAGATATTACCCTTTTTATTGTTACCACAATAATCGCCAACCTAATCGCCAACCATTATTGAAGAACCCCGCAGCTTGCTGCGGGGAATGCGCTCGGTATGCATGTTCAACCATTTTTAAAGCCATATTTCCTTTTGCACCATATTTAAAATTTCAAATCTTAAATTTTCTTGCTTCTCTCCCTCATCCTGCAATCTTTGCCTCAATAGCCGGGGTGTGAGTTTGGGATACTATTTTATTATCTTTTAAGGCACCATCTTCATCTTTGCATTTTTGCCTTTGATTCATTTTATCCCTTATCAAGCCTTCTCTTCCATACGCTGATTAAAGGTTGCCAGTCAAGATTGTCTGCTCTTGAAAGGGCAGTAAGATATTCTATCCTTCCCTGCCTATCCTTTTCATCAGGAATCAACTGCACAGGCGGTAAATTAAGTCTATAAAGAAGCGCAAACAGAAGCATCCTTGCAACCCTGCCGTTAAAATCAAGAAAGGGATGAATGTTTAAGAAACACCCTTCGGCAAAAGCAAGGGTTTCAATAAGAATATCGCTAACAGGAGGCTTTGGGCCAACAAGCGACAATCTATATTCCAAATCCTCGCAGTATTGTTTTATCAGGACAGGAACCTCAAAATAGTGGGGAGTATTATATTTGCCAACAACGACATCTCTATCCCTGTATCTGCCTGCCCATGACGGGAAAAGCTCTCCAAAGGCATCTTTATGAAGTTTGCAGATAAGATCAGGGGTTACTGTTAATTCAGTTGGTTTGCAATCAATGATTTCTGCCATAACCCGCTCCACACCTTTTGCAAGATATGGAGCAAGTTCAGCATAAGATTTAATGCCAAGGCTGGATTCTAAGAACCGTGTGGTTGAAGAGTACTCTTCAGTGTCTTCAGATACT
>MGPS01000029.1 GCA_001797495.1 Deltaproteobacteria bacterium GWC2_42_11 | reverse complement strand
TTATATCAAATATATTCGAACCAATGACTGCTGTTACAGAGGCAGGTGGAATCCTGTTTAACTCCTTCAGCATCCTTGCAACATTATGCGGGTCTTTATGACATGTAAAAATACTCTTTCCCAGCACATCGCCTTCTTTTACACCAAGCATAGTTTCAGCAGCAGGATTGAGTATAATAACCCTGTCTTGTTCGTCAGCAACTATAATCCCCTCTTTTGCACACATAAGAATACTCGCCAGTTTATTCTTCTCAACCAGAAGGTCTCTATGTGACACCTCAAGTTCGTGTGTCCTTTTTTCAACCTCTTGTCTCAGTTCTTCGTTCCACTTAAGTATCCTCTCTCTGGATTCCTTGAGATTGTCTGCCATACTGTTAAACTGTCTTGCAAGACCCTCTATCTCATCCCCTGTCCTTATATCAAGTTTATGTTCAAAATCTCCATCTGCTATCCATTCTGCACCCTTATGAAGTTCTAATATTGGCTTTGTCAGCCTTTGTGCCATCCAGATACCAATAGCGACAGAGGCAAGCATTGATATAATTCCGATAACAATATAAACCATCCGAAGTTTTGATACAGCTGTAAATATTGCCATCTTGGGATACTCCAGAACGAGTATCCAGTAGTCGCCTGATATTTCATCACCTGTGAATATTGGCCCATAAGATATAATACGTGAAGGGTCTTTTATAGTCCCTTTTTTACCGCTCAAAATCTTAGCAGCAATCTCTTTTGGAAAGTCTTTTCCAAGCCCATCTGTTGAACCAAGCACAAACCCGCTGTCAGATGTCTGGCTGTTCAGACGGGAGAGATAAAAGCCTTCCTTATTCACAAGATATGTTGAACCCCCTTTTGCAATACTTGTCATTTGCATCTGCTGGATAAAGTAACTGGCAAATATGTTGATTATAACTACACCCCGTTTCTTTCCGGCACCATCAAAGACAGGTGTTGCTACCCTTACAACAGGTTTATGCGGAACCTCTATCTTCCCCCACTCAATATTCAAATCCATTGGAGAAACATAGCACTTGCCCTTATTGTATTTTATTGCCTCTGTAAAATAATATCTGTCGCCCTTAAACTGCAACTTTTCAGGCGGCACAATCCAGAAAGATTTTCCGTCTGAATCCACCCTTATAATCTCATGGCCGCCTTTGTTAAGATACCTTATCTGGTAATAGTATGGACGAACTGTTGCAAAGGCAAGGAACTCATTCCCAACCTTATTTTTTATGCTGTTAAAATCATTTGAGCGAGGATGTCCTTTATAATCAACAATTGCTTTTATTCCACCAGACTGGCTTAAAAACAGGACATCGTTATGGACATTCTTTAAAAATTTTTCTACGTCCTGAGCCTTTGCTGAAACCTCATATTCAAGGTAATGGAGTGTGCTGTCTTCAAGTGTTTTGATGGAATAATATACCCCGTATGTGCCGACAATCAATAACGGAATAGAGGCAAGCAGAAGAAGTGCGATAACCAGCTTGTCCCTGATATTAAAATGCAACAAAGGTATAGACTTCATTTATTTTTGTTCAACAGGATATTCTGCCTCAACCCATGCATCAAAACCACCAAGCAATGCCTTTACAATCTTAAATCCTTTACTCTTCAAGAACCGTGCCACACGGGCACTTGTGTATTCGTCATCTCAGGTGCAGTATGCAATGATTTCCTTATCCTTTGGTAAAACCTGATACTTCCTTTCAATGGAATCAGGGTCTATCCTGACAGCGCCCTTGATTTTAATTTTGCTGTCCATATAAGAGCCTGATATCCTAACATCAAGAATAAGGATATTATCCCCCTTATCCATCTTTGCCTTGAGTTCTTCCTTTGTGATCCTGTCGTTTGCTGCTAATGTTACAGCAGGCAATAACATAAATAGACATAAGGTGAATAAATATGCATACAGTCTTTTCATACCTTCATCCTCCTTTCAAAGTTTTTTACTTATAGCGCTTCTTTAAACAATACATAGCCTGAAGTTTTTGTAATCTTAAGAGCCTTTGCTATCTCCTCCCTGTTTATATCTGCACTTATATCATTAAATAGGTTTTCAAAAAATCTGTTATAAAACTCATCAGGGTAAACCCACACCTCAAATACGATTTTTGCATTATTATATGATTTGTCTATAAGATAATCAAATTCAAATCTCTTGTTTGGTGGTATCCGTGTATCAAATAATTCTTCTGACAGGTCAAGACTTACATGCCTGCCTATGTATGATTCTTTAAGAGAGGATTTTATCACCCTGCCTTTTTTATCAATCATAAACCCCTTTACAACAACAAGTGGTGTTACATAGGTCGGGAAACAGTGTCCTGTCCCTGTGTTTTTAATTATAAGTTTTGCCTTATTTCCTGTCCGAACAGCAGTTATAGTAATTCCTCTTTTTACCATCTCAGAGTCATGTATCCCCCTGAAGAGATGCCTTCTGTCAGGCATGTGGCAGTTCTGACAGGTAATATTATTTTTGCCATATATACTCTCCTGCCACTCCCTGTATGTATTGGTAAGAATCTTCCCGTTTAATTCATAACCTTCGTCCAGTTGATGACATGCAGCACAAAATTCAGCCTTTTCAAAAAATGCCTTTTCTATAAAACCATTGTGTGGTTTTTGTTCTTTCCCCTTGCCCTTTGACCCCCACCCATCCTTCAGATGGGTACCCGCCCTAACCCCTGCTCTTACTGGTGGTGGCCCATATATTTTCCCATCCCTCAAATGACAAACACTGCAACTCACCCCTGATATTTTAAGTTTACTATCAAAATTTGGATTTTTGATGTAACCATTTTCCCCTTGCCCCTTATCTTTTGACCCTTGACCCTTGACCCTTGACCCTTTCTTCATCTCATTCTGTTCTTCCATGGGTGCATGGCAAAAATAACATGACATGGCAAACTCAGGGTTGCCGGGGACAGATTTGAAATCTGTCCCCGGCAACTGTCCCAGGAGCCCTGGACCAACAGCCTTGCTGTGTAAAGAGCCTTTCCATCCATTATACTGCTCCTTATGACACTCGCCGCAGGCTTCAGGATGAAGTGACAATCCCCCGCGCCCATCCTTCGGATGAGCACCCGCCCCCTTGAAAAAAGGGGGGATTAAGGGGGGATTTGGATTTTGAATTGGTATAGGTCTCTTCCAATATTCTGACAAAAAATCCTCTCCCCCAAAAGTTACAGAGGAGAGGACTGTTAATAAACATAACCCGACTGTAAGAAAAAATATTACTTTTTCCCGCATGGGTTTTTCATACCACATGGCTGCTTCATACCGCAAGGCTGCTTCATCATTTTGTCATCTTCTTTTGCATTTGCCTGAACATATGCTGCAAGGGCAGTAAGTTCAACTGAATTCCACGCAAGGGGTTTGCCTTTCATTGGATTCATCATGCAGAAGTTTATCATCTGGTCAAGGGTTACAATGTCATTCGGCATTTTTAAATATTTTGGAAATGGCGTCTTTTTTAAACCATTGCCATCAGGATGACAGGTGGCGCATGCAGCCCCTGATGTCCCAAGTTTTGTATCATTCCAGAGTTTGGCACCCATGTCCATAAGTTTTGCCTTATCAGTTATGGCATTTGTCCTGATAGGCTTAGGCTTCATAGCGCATGGATTTTTTGCCGCGCATGGATTTTTAGCGCATGGATTCTTTTCCGCTGCATAAACATCCTTAACCCCTCCTGCCATTATCAGGGGAACTGCCAACAACACTGCCACAAATACCCTTTTTAGATTTTTACACATAGTCACTACCTCCTTTGTTTTATTTGTGGGGACAGATTTGAAATCTGTCCCCAGTCCTTCTTATACGCATAAACCTATCATGCAATGTTAGACGCTAATTTCTCTCCATTTTCCTTCAGCATCCCTTCTGTATATATCTCCATATGCTTTTTCAGGGAGAACAAATCCTTAAACCTCTTCCTGCATACAGGACACCTGTAGCCTCCCCAGACCTTGAAAAGATATGGATTTTTGAGTTCCTCTATTTTCCCTTGTATATACTCGCTTCTTGTTATGCTCCTGACTGACTTAACCGCCTCTATGGTGTCTTTCCTTTTTACCCTTGGGAGTTTTTTCGTCTTTGCAATTACTGAGACTATGTCTTTTGCCATAAGGTATCTCTTAGCCTCGTAACTGCTGCCTGCTCCAATGTGCCCGTGTTCTAATATGACCTCAAAATATTGCATCTTTTTAAAATGACCCTCCTTAATTTTGCGTTTTTCACCTGAAAATACCACACAAGCGGCTGTCTGTCCTGCTGGCAAACCGTCTGGGTGGGGGGCTTTAAGAGGCAACGGGTTTGCAGGCAGGACAGACAGCCGCTATAACTATAATAATATTTTCATTCTCCTTTGTGCCGAATTGTCGGCATGTGTGTTTCATTTTGAAATTTTCATTTTCACTCCTCCACCCCCATTGCCTTTCTTGCCTGCGGTGGTAGAAGTTTTTTTGTAGCCTCATCAACAACCTGCTCGCTTACTTCTTTGTATCCGTTCTCCATTGCATAATCCTCAATCGCCTTCTTTGCCATGCCCTTGGCAAATGATGGAACCTTGTTCAGCCTTGATAATGCGCCATCTGTCCATTTTATATTCAAATGCATGTCTGTTGGTTTGATAACCTCTTCAGGCTCATGTCCCTTGCCAGCAATAAATACACTGCACGGAGCAAGCCTTAACAGGTTTTCTGTGCTGCTACCTATATCTGACTCCTCTACTTGATGAACTCCAAAATGCCCCACCATTAAAAGACCAGGCTTTGTCTGTTGGATATGCTTTAGGATTTCATCATATGCCTTGCCTGCTAAAAGGGTTGTCTTTATGTCAATACCTCTTGCCTTTGCTATGCTTTTTGCTGTATCCAAATAACCCTGATAGAGTTTTGCCATGCCCTTGTCTATAATCTCATCATGGAGTTTTTCCTGCTCCTTAAACCTGAATACCTTTGCTGCATCTTCTGATAGGGCATCTGCTATGTTTCTGAATGCTACCTGATGAAAATATGGGTCAAAGGCTGATACTGCCTCTATTTGTGGGGACAGATTTGAAATCTGTCCCCAGTCCTTTTTGAGGGCTATGGCGGCCATTAAGCCCCAGTAGGAGTATGGACTCCCGTCTATGGCTACAAGAATATTTCCACGGTTTTGAGTTTTCGGGGCACCCACGAAAGTGGGTCGTGAGTTTTGAGTTTTTATTATAAGCATGTCTTTTCTTATTTTTCTTGCTACCCTCTCTGCTACGCTGCCTATTAAACTATGCGCCACAGCGCCCATCCCTAAACCACCCATTACCACTAAATCGTAATCCCCTTCTTCTGCCTCTTTTATGAGTTCTGCAAAGTTTTTCCCTTCTCTGTTTTTGCGGGAACAGGTAATTTCTTGTTCTGCGCACTTCTTCTCAAATCTGTCCAGATATGAGTCTGATATTACACCAAGACCTTTGGATATGAGACTTTCATGGACATCCCTTTGTCTTTTGAGTATTGCCTCTGACTGATACCTTTCAGGCAAGCCTGTCTCCATGTCCATGAATCTTGTCTCATGGAGTTTTGCTGCATAGACATGACAGCCGGTAATACTTCCTCCAGATGCCTTTGCAATGGCTATGGCATGCTCCATTGCGTTGTCTGAATAGGCAGAATTGTCTAATGCTAATAGTATTTTTTTGAACATATCTTTTTAGAAACCGTTATACGTGAACGTGATGCGTAAAAATATTTTGCGCCTTTTCGCATCACGCATAACGCCCACGCATCACGGCTTTTTTATCCTCCTTACTATCCATATCTCTACTCCTGCCATCCCGATAATCCCGAATAGTGACCATAGCCATACTGTTGCAGGTGTTGATGTCTCTAAGATGACATAGTTCCATGTTGACAGACTCATAAGAAGATTATGCTCTCCGTTTGAGCCGTCCCATGCATTTAAAGAAAATGGTATGAACTTGCCCTTTTCAAATTGGGTGTCGTTCTTGTCAGGGGTTAAAATGGGCCTTTTTATTATAACCTTCCATCTTCCGCCGTTCCACAATGACTTTGCTACAACCTGCTGCTCCTTGGCATCCTGAACCTTTAGAGGCTGCTTGAAACCTGTTCCAATATTTTCCTCTACAGCAGTTTTCCCAGATACATCCATGTCAGCCTTCCAGAGCCATATATTTATCGGATTACCAGCGTCCCCTCTGAAGAAGTGCGGTCTCTTTGTTCCTTCAGGCATTTTTATTGGAAATTGCAAGGCAATAGAGTCGCGAAATGTTTCCAACTTTCTATGTGCCATTTTATTAGGGTCTACATAGGAATTATATGCCCCTGCACTGCTTATATCCTTTGGGTCAAATTCCAGAGATTCATTATGAATAACATCTTTAAATGGGTCATCCCACTCTAGTAGAAATCCTATTTCCTTTTCATTATATACTGCCCTTACTGTCACCATATCTATAGATGGATTCTGCCAGCGCGGCGCAGCAATAACCTGACCTGCCAGCCTAATATCTATCACCTCAGATTTAGCCCAAACAGGATTTTCAAAGTCCATTGGAATATCACCTTTAATCTGTTTTGCCTTTAAAACAGACTGGTCATTAGGTTTATACTGAAGGGACTTTATAAAATTTGCAAGATGCCACCTTTCTTCTTCCTTTAGAGAGTCAATAAAGGACGGCATTGGTGTGCCGTTTATCCCTGTAGAAAATCTCATAAATATATCTTCAGACTCGCTTCCCGCCTTGATTTTCCACGGCTGGGTTACATTTCTTATACGAATAGGAAAACCCCAGTCATCCTTTCTCTCCTCTTTCACTCCATCACCTTTGCCGCCTTTGCCATGGCACTCCCAGCACTTTGTTTTTTCAAATATTACCTTACCCTTTTCAACACTCTCTTTTGAAAATGGAATATTAGAAGATGAGGGTTTTACAATGCTTTTGTATGGGTCTAGTTCCTTGTTTGAAAATTCAGGTGCAAACGTTTTTATATAATAAATGACCTGCCACCTTTCTTCTTCTGTAAGACCATTCTTGATTTTATCAATGTCAAATGCCTGCATCCCAGTTCCTGAAAGTCCACGGCTTATAGTTTTGAAAAGGTCTTCATCTGTAGGCAATTCACCGCTTGCTGTTGTCCTAAATTTAAATGTCCCTATGGTGAAATCTCTGGGACGAGGGTCCATAAAATCAGCAGCAGGCCCATTTCCATCTCCAATGAGCCCATGACAGAATGAGCATCTTTTAAAGTAAATAGTCTTGCCTTTTGCAAGCATCTCAGGTGTTGCAGCAGGTTTTGGTTTTGTAGGTATATCACCAGCATTAACTGCAGTGGACAATGAATAGTGAATAGTGAATAGCAAAAATAAGATAAAAAACTTTTTCATTTATGAATTACCTCCAAGTTTTAAAACCGTTATACGTATGCGTTATACGTGAGCGTGAAAAAACAAAATCTTTTACGTATAACGCATCACGCTCACGCATCACGGCTACTTTGCCTAGTGCTTCTCCGGTATCCTCGGTGTCTTTTGTGCTAAATCGTATTCAGCCATTATGATTTTCCATCTCTCTTCTTCTGTAAGATTTAAATTCCATACAGGCATTGCAGAATCCCATGGAGTTGCCTCTGGAGGTAGTCCAAGCCCGCCTGTTGATACCCTCCAGAATGTATACCCCTCTACTATGGTTTCTATTGTTCCATTGTCTGTAAAGTTTATAGGACGGAGTTTAAATCCATCTGCCATAGGTCCGTCTCCAGCAGCAGAGTCCCCATGACATGGACGGCAGTTCATGGCATATAATGCCCTTCCTTCAAAAAGGTTCTTTTCATGAAGGGCTGACTTTGCTGCCTCCATAGTTACATTCCCTGCCTTTATTTCTTTTAAAAACTTGTCTATAGGCTCTGTTGGTATAAATCCAAGTATATGATTGTCAGGATTGGTTTTTTTCCATCTTTCTATATCTGCCTTTAACTGAGGAATAAATTCTACTGCATTTGCCTTTGCCTGCTCTATAAATGTATTTATAGCATCTTGAGACGGGTTTTCTATAGGGCTCTTTAAGTCCTCCATCTTCTTAGGAAAGTTGCTTGATGGATGCTGGATTCTAATGGATGTCGGAGGAATTACCTTTGGTGATGTTACATCATATACCTGCCAGCCTACTACAAAGGGAAGTACGCCTAATACAATATTCCTAGGCAGCATGCCGTAACTTCCTTTAATAAAATCTATAACAGGTCTTTTAAACCCTTCTAACCTCTCCTCTGAAAATGTGGTGTAAAGGAATAATGCTGCTATGGTTAAAACCATGTAAAAGAGTATTAGTGTGGACGGCACAGGCAAAGGAAACGGCATGCCTGTAATCTTCCTTGATATGAATGGTATTGCAAATTTTACAATGCCATAGATTATAATAAGGGTAATGACCGTTGACCAGAATGTGCCTTGTTTGAATTTGCTGCCCATTTACAAACCTCCATGAATACCGTTATGCGTGTGCGTGATGCGTGTGCGTATTAGAAGCCGTTATACGTGAACGTGATGCGTTATGCGTAAAAATGTTTTTGTCTTTTCGCATCACGCATAACGTATAACGCACACGGTCTTTTCTACGCATCACGGCTTTTTTTGCAAAAGCATGAATGCCACTACATCCTGAAAGTCTTTTACTGTTAATACCTCTACAAGTTCATCAGGCATTAAACTCTTGTTCTTTTCTAATACAAGTTCCTTTATATCTGACTTAGGCGCTTTCAGGATTTGCCCTGCGCCTATTGCGATTTCTATATTTTCATTGTCCTCTTTTATCTTTAGTCCTGAATACTTCTTGCCGCTTTCATTAAACATCTCTTTGCCGTCTTTCTTTATGACTGTGTATGTCTCATATCCGGGCGTGAATGATGCTGCTGGCTGAAGTATGGATTCCTGTATGTGTTTTGCACCCTTTAAGCCAATCTTGCTTAAATCAGGTCCAAATGGACTGCCTGTTCCGTCAAGGGTATGGCAGTCTGCACATCCTCCCCCTACGAAGATCTCTTCCCCATGGGCAGGGTCTCCGCCTCCTGCTGCTGACGCTGCTGCTATCCTGTCAAAAAACTTTTTAGATATTTCACCCGGATTGTTTACTGCATCTACATTTACCTCGCCGCCCTGACTCTGCAGATAAACTATTACTGCCTTGATTTCATTTAGAGTAAGTGATATTGGAGGGGCATATACTACTGCCATCTCGTTCTTAAACCCTTCAACAAGGTATGCAGATGGATTTGCCAGACTTTCTATTAGATAGTCATTTGCTGTGTATGGCAGTCCTGTTGCCTTTTCCCTTTCCTTTGCCCTCTCTGCTGCCCTTTGTCCTATCGGTAGAGGGAATTTATCACCCCATAAACTAAGATTTGGACATCTGACCGCGCTCCCCCTGTCTCCTATGCTGTGGCATGTATAACACCTCCCCTTACCCCAAAATATGCTTTCACCTCCCTCAGGCGTGATTTCTACAACCCCGCCTCCCTTCTTCTCTCCGCCTGTCATCTTTGTTATGGCGCTGCCTACCCATAAAAACAGGGTTACAAGCACTATTAAAAGGATGAATGCCTTGCCTACTGCACTGCCCATGTAAACCTCCTATAGCATGGAGCAAAGAGCATAGCGCATGGCGTTTAATGCTTTGCCCTATGCCCCATGCCCTTTGCCCTCTGCGTCCTTTCCTTTCGCTATCCCTCCAAGCCAAAACATGAATGCAACTCCTATTAAGAATACAAATACTGCAAGTCCCACCATCTGCGTCATTGTAAAGTTACTTGGTGTATATGCCCACTGGGATGTGTCTCTCATTACCCCGAATATGTGCCAGTCGCTTCTAAGTCCACTTCTTATAAACCCCATGAGCCCCATGTTCATGGTGATGATTATAGATAGAAGGAGAAGGGCATATTGACTTCTTGTTGTCATTTTGCCCCACTTGAGTTCTCCTATTACCTTTGCGCCTTTGAATAGGAATATGTCTATTGCTGTTACAAGGATTATGCATGAGATTAACTGCAAGAACTGGCTCACTGCCACATTTCTAAGAAGCGGACTTGCCTTTTCCATTACAATAAAACCATATACGCCTAAGAATCCGACTACGCTTATTGCTGTTGTTGCTATGTATAACCCTTGCGCAAGTATGCCTCTGTCTTTTAATGTGAGTATTACTGTTGCTATTACTGATATGCACTGGGCTGCAAGAAGCCATCCTATTGTCCTGAAGTAGACTGCCCTGTCTGGAGGAAGGTCTAGGATTTTAGGCTCTGCTGTTAAAAGAAACCATGCATACTGACCTATTATTGCTATTGCTATCAAGCCTGCTATGGATATAATCACCTTTGGAAGTGTGCCTTGCTTGGATATAGGCACTCTCTCACCTTTGTTTCCCCTCCTGTATAATAGGAAACTAAAAAATGTTGAAAGTATTATTAGATTAACTACTGCATTTTTTGCAGGCATGAGTCCAAAGAATTTTAGTGTTGGATGGTATTGACTCCCTCCCATGTCTGATACCTCTTTGCCTGAAAGAGGCAGATTATGAGGGGTGAGCCATATTGCAAAGGATATGACTATTGCAAATAGAATGAATTTTATATATTTGTAATACCTTTCTGAACCGGGTATCCTTGTCATCCCGCTCCAGAGGTAATAATTGCTTATTAAGAATAATGAACCGACCAGCATTGCCTGTATGATGAATGTCCATGAAAAATCCCCGCCCATCATATTATTGCCCATAACTGCGCTGGTTGAATAGACCTCCCTCCCAAGATAGTATCCTGCAAATGGAAGGGGGATTAGCCCTGCAATTGCAACAAAGTTTGCTATGTATCCCATCCAGTCATAATGCGCCTTGTCTTCTTCTGTCTTGCTTCCTATGAATTTTACTGCTGCATATGCGCCTGCTATAAGTCCTCCAAAAGCAAGGTTGCCTAGCATTCTGTGTATTGCTATTGGCGTTGCAAGGATGTTTTCAAATACCTGCCATGTGGTGCCTGTTAAGTCCCCTTTTTCATTTACCCCTGCAGGACTCATCATAAACCCTGCCATGCTGTTTGCCATCTGCATAATACCTGTGCCAAAGATGTTTAATAAAATGCCTATGAAGATATGGACTGATTTTCTGTCTTTTATTATGTAAAGCCCTGCACCTAAAGGAAGGATATACAAAACTGCCATGAATACCCTTGTGTCTGTCCTCATGTGCGGTGTGCCTATGCCAAGAAGGAATAAAACTCCGATGAGAAAAATGATGCCGCCAAGTGCCTTTGTTACAATCTGCCAATTGGAGCATAGGGCATGGAGCATGGAGTTTTTACTCTCTGCCCTTTGCCCTATGCCCTTTGCCCCTTCTTCACTCAGCCAATCCCATCCATAATAATAGAGATACAAACAGAAGGTCTCTCCAAAGAATAAAAGGGCATACAAGAACAGGACATCCTTGAATAATCCTGCCATGTATCCCATGAATGTCGGATATAGGGTAAAGAGTGCAAATGCCATGAGTCCGCCAAATGCCGCTGTGGTGGCATATGCTACAGATAAAAGGCTTGTAAATTCGTATGCTAGTTTGTCAAACCTCTTGTCTTTGCTCCGCCAGCCAACAATTTCTATTATGACTGCAAAGAGAGGAACGCCTAGGACAAATGCGCCAAAATATAAATGCATCTGCGCTAAAAACCATACCAACTTCCTTGAGTCCAATCCCATAAACTGCCGATATACATTCTCCTCAAGGGCATAGGCAGATGAGGCAAAAACAAGCACAATTGAAAGCGCCAGAGTTATCTTCTTTGACATAGATTCTCCTTATGAGCATAGGGCAAAGGGCAGAGGGCAAAAACGCTATGCTCTCTGCTCTATGCTCTATGCCTTTTTATCTCCCTAACGTCCTCATATACCTTATAATCTCTATCAATTCCTCATTCGTCATCTCTTTTTCTATTTCACAGGAACGGCATATATCCAATTGTCCCTGAAAATTTTTTAAAGATTTTGTATCAGGAACATCTGTCCGCAGTTTTGGCAAAGACTTGCTGTGACACTTAAAACACTTTTCTTCAAATGCCTTATCGCCTGCAACTACACGGGCAAAGGTCAATACCTGCTTGAGTTCTTCTTCTGTAAGAATGTCTTTCCATGCAGGCATCAGATTCTTGCCGTGTCTCATGGTATTAAGGAGTTCCTTATCGTTCTTCTCCATCCTCTCACCTTTTGCAAAATTTGGCGATGCTGGCAAAATAGGATTGCCGTCTATACCATGGCATGCAGCGCACCTTTCATGGAATATCTCCTTGCCTCTCTGGATATTGACAACCTTTCCCTGCTTACTATCTGCAGGGACAAGTTTCTTGCCATCCCCTGCAATGGAATCACCATGCCAGGAGATAAAAAGAAACAGGGCTGGAAAGAGCATTATGACCCCTGCTTGAAGCCTACAGGGGCAAGGTTTTGAGTTATGGGGTTTGAGTTTTGACATTTGAGTTTTGGGATATATTCATACTCCCGTAAATAACAGACAGCGCCTCTATTGCAGTCCAATGGTCATCTTTTCTGCCCTTGTCATTAAGCGTATCCAGAATAAGTTTTACTGTTTGAGCCTCATTTATATTTTTGCAGGCAAGCGCTATATCCCGTCTCATATTATTAAACCTTTCATAATCATAAAGCCGCGAGACCAGAAGGATCAATACGCTTTCATTGCCGATTTTACTAAGGGCAATAACCGCCTCTCTCCTGACATCCTTATTTTCATCGTCAAGCAGCCCTATAAGTGAATTGACCCCCTCTCTATACCCTGCGCTTCCGACCGATTTTACAGCGGCATATCTTAAAAATGGGTCTTTGCTTTTAAGACAGGATACAAGAAAATTGACTGCATTCTCATTTTTTATATTCTTGACTGCATCGCATATCTCTTCAAGACAGATGCCCTTTTCAGGCAAGGTGGGGATAATTTTGGTTATTATTTCAAACCCTGCATCGCTGCCTCTGTATGCAAGGGATACTGCGGCCTGTTTTTTTATCTCTCCATTTTCGTCATTCAAGAAACCTAGAAGAACCCTTTCTGATTTAATGTCCTTAAACTCTTTAAGGAGTTTTGCAATGGAGATATTTATATTCGCATCCTCACAGTTCAGGAGTTCCAAAACAGCATCAACCGCTATAATCTCTCCTGACCTTCTTAAACATTCAAATGCGCTGTCTCTAATGGATTTGTCTGCATCCGCATCTTTTATAATTTCCAGAACTATATTCAATCCTTTTTTGTCTTCATTGATTTTTAACAACCGCAGCGCCTTGTTTCTAACAAATGGACTTCTGCTGTTATTCGCGATAATGCTTATAATTGCATCTTTTATATTTTGCACCGAAAAATCCCCCTCACCTTTATCCTCTCCCCTCTGGGGAGAGGGGAGGGTGAGGGCAGTGATTGCCTCGCTCGTCATGTCATCATCCACATTATTTAAAACCTGAATCAGCGGTTTGATGCATTCTGGATTAGATATCCTGCCAAGAAGTTCAATCGCTGTTTTTTTAACCGCACTGCTTTTGTCATTAAGAAGCAGCAGGATATGTTTTACTGCCACATGCTTATTGCCAATTATCTTTGCAATCGCCTTTATGCTCTCTATACGAACCTCTTCATCTTCATCCTTAAGGAGAAGGACAAGAGGGACAATGTCCTTTTCAGCGCCCAGTTTTCCTATGGTCTGGACAGCACTTGTCTGGACAAGGCTGTCTTCATCTATTACAGCATCAGCAAGATATTCCAAAACTTGAGGCTCATCCGCATGGGTAAATGCGCTTGCCGCCTTTCTTCTGACTGAAACATCTTTGTCTTTCAGATACCCTGCCACTGCTTCAATCCCCTTCATATCGCCCTGCTGTATAAGGGCTCTGAATATTGCGCCTTGCATTACATCCACATCATCATCTGTAAGCGCCTCAATGAGCGCCTCAACAGCCCTTTTATCCTTTATTATCCCAAGCGCCTCTGCTGCCCTTTCTTTAATCTCCCACTGATAATCCCCTGCAAAATCGCCCATGCTGTATGAAAAGCACCGGGTTTTTGTTATGGCATGGATAAGAGGCTCAACTGCCCTCTTATCGCCAATCCTTGATAGAGCCTGTATGGCAGACAACCTTACAATCGCCTCCTCATCTTCAAGGAGTTGAATTAAATCAGGGACAGTTTCTGAACTCCCTATTTCACCTAATGCGAGAGCAGCATCGCACCGGACATCAGGGTCAGGGCAATTCAGATACTTTATAAGAGGAGTAACTGCCTCATTATCATTTATTGTTCCAAGCGCCTTAGCGCCGAAACACCTCGCCCTTTCATCTCCTATTTCCATAGAAGACGCAACAGCAGAGACCGCCTCTTTTTTTAAATCGTGCGAATACATATCAATTTTATCTTGTGCAAGCGCTGTGTTCATACTCACTAGACAAAAAGTGGGCAAGGGCTTTTGCCCTTACCCACTTGATTCTCATATCCCAACCGCTTTTAAACTATATCCCTTCTTGCAAATGTCATTGCGCGGAAATCATTTTTATAAGGTGATTCCCCGATTTTTTTAACCTTTCCAACGCCGAGTTTATACCTATACTGGTTTGTAAGCGGGTCTGGAACCCTTGGCGCAAGGGAATTTGCAGGCTGCGTAGGGTGCAGAAAATACATGTAACTCACACCTTTTTTTACTGCTGGTGTTACAATGGCAACAGCAGTAACACTCGCCTTTGTCATCTTGATATGCCCCTGTTTTACAAGGTTGCTGTATTTAGTATCCAGCGCATTAGTCCCCATGTTTGAGTCCTTCCAGACAGGTATCCTTTCGCTGTATGCAAGAACCATGTCCCCGCTCTCAATGCCCCTTGCCTTTGCATCATCAGGGTGAATCTCAATAAAGTTTTCCGGAAACCTTTGTGTTATATACGGCCTTCTCTCCACATCGTCAAACCCTGACTGCCATATTTCATTTATTCTGCCGTTTGTTACCCAAAGTTCATCGTCCTTTGGCTTTATAGCGTCAAAAAAGTCAGAGAATACATCCCATGGGCTCTTGAGCCAGTTTGCCTTTCCCGACTGGGTATTGAATGCTGTAAGGATTTTTGGGTCAACAAATCTTGCGCCAAAATGAAAGTCTGGCAGTTTCCATTCAGAGTCCTGAAGTCTTGCAATGCCGATGATTTTATAGCCGTCTGCCTTAATGTCATTTGAATCCTTCATTGCCTTTGGCATTGTATATTCTGCGCCAGGCCTGTCGTATTTATAATCCTCATCTACGACAACAACTGGGGTCTGGATGCCTGTTGTGCCGAATTTTTTGAGGAGTTCATACGCCTTGACACCCTTCTTCTTTGCCATCCAGACAAGCGCATCGTAATTATTGTCCTGCCTGCCTCTGGAAAATCTGGCGGCTTCTTCAAACACATCATTGGAATCCTTCCAGTCATAGCCTTCAAAACCCATCTTCTTCGCCCACTTTGCAACGATCCACCAGTCAGGTTTTGCCTCTCCAGGGGCATCGTAGAATTTGGAGTAGAGCCTCAGCCTTCTCTCACCATTAGCACGGGTAAAATCAACCTCTCCCCATGTTGCGGCAGGAAGCACAATATCGGCATACTTTGCGCCAATCGGATCGCGGAGATATATCTCCTGATTCACAACCACCATGCCGCCGCTGTCAACCCTCTTTTTCAAGGTCTCGATTATTTCCTCTTTTACAAGGCTCATTATTTGATGCGGATTCTGCCGGGTCAATTTGTTGAATGTATCCATTAAGCCCTGCGAGCCAGCCATAGCAGACAGCCATGTATTGCCTACAACCCATGCTAGCCTCACATGCCCGGATTCCACCCATCTGTCCACATCCATTGTGAGCCTTCTCCTGCCGCCGAACTTATCAGGAGACTTGTTATCGGGATAATTCCCTCCGCCAACTCCGCCCCTCTGATGTCCGCCCAATCTTCCCATCATCCTGCCGGGTCTGTTTCCGCATCCTGTAAGAAGCGCCAGAGAGCCGAGTGATGCTGTATTCAGATAGTTGTTGCTCCAGTAGTTCCCTTTTTCATAGGCAAAGGAAACCTTTTTCTTGCCGTCTGCATTTCCAAGGAGTTCTGCTGCCTTTTTAATCTTTTCTACAGAGACGCCTGTTATCTCTGACGCCTTATTTATTTCAAACTCCTTTTCACCCAGCAGCCATGCCTTCCAGTCATCATATCCCTTTGCTGCAAGTTTTCCCCATGTGGTTATCCACTGCCAGTGTGTGTTCCTTGTGCCTCTGCCAAAACCAGATTCTGTCTCCCACTGCGGCGCAGAGAAGTTTGATGTCCAGTTCTTTATAAAGTCCATATCCTGACCGTTGTTCTCAACAATTACCCTTGCAATGGCATTATACAGGATTGCATCTGTCCCAGGATACACATCAAGGAAAAGTCCGCCGTTTGCCTCTGCATATGCAGCGCCTGCTGTCTTTCTCGGCAGGACCATAATGACCTTCATCTTCTTTTTCTGAATCGCAGGCATTATCCATTCATTCCAGAGAATCGTCTTTGTCTCAAATGGGTCTGTGCCTGATATAAACAGGACATCTGCATTTGCCCTGTCCCAGTAACCAGCGCCAAATGTCATAAAGCCGGCAAATGCAACGCCTGCTGATTCTTCACCGGGCGCAGGGGAATCATGCCATGCAAACGCAGGGGTATTGATATCCTTCAATGCAAAACGGGTTATGGCATAGGTATTTTCAATGAACTGGTAGCTGTAGGTCTTGCATGCCCATGCGTTTTCGCTGTGATTTTTGAGGACATACTTTGATATTTCAGCGCAAATATCCAGCGCAAAATCCCATGTAACAGGCATAAGCGTATCAGCCACCCTGACCATCGGCCTCTGAAGCCTGTCTCTTGTCGGCTTGCTCGGGTTATAGACCTTCTGTGCGATACATCCGCCGCGGATACTGTTGTCTCCTGTTAGATTCACAGCCTCTGTGCTTTCATCAGGCACAACAATAACATGATGCGGTTTGCCGTTGGCTATTACGATGTTGTGCTGATTTGGACTCACCCACCTGCCGAGTGGTCCGACAGGAAAATTCTTTTTAAATGCGTTTTCATTTGCCTTCTGACCGCCCTCTTTGCCTACAGGCCAGCGGTATACCTTATATCCACATGCCACAATGCAGTAATCGCAAGCAGTGGTAAATACCTCTGCATTCGGCGGCGGGAGCGGGACTCTGTCTTCTGGTATATAATATGGTGTTGCCATGAATTACACCTCCTTTGTTAGACTTTTAGGCATGGAGCATAGCGCATGGAGTAAAAAACCACACCCTATGCCCTTTGCCCCATGCCCCTTGCCATTACACATTGCTGTTCCTTCCAAATACCAGCCCTATGACACCTGCCGCATATATGTCATCCCCTTCTGTCTCCAGCAGAATCTGAGGCAGGCTCTCTGTCGCATGACCGCTTATAATCATGCCGTGCCTTGTCAGGTCAAAGGTGGACTGATGGAATGGGCATTGTCCGAGGATTTTATACTCTGCCTTATATGCTGTTTCCATTGGTCCGCCCATGTGTGTGCAGACAGGGTTAAAGGCAACTACATCATTGTTTGAACCGACACCGCCGCCTGCCGGGGTCCCAAGTTTAACAAGGATATTCCTTATATCCTTTGTCGGATATGTAAATGCAACCGGCATATCCTGCTTTAAGGCGCTTAATTTCCCGATCTTTACCCTTGGATATTTTGATACAACCGCCTGAACCTCTTTTGCGCCTAAACCGGGTATGCCGGTAAGCATAATAGTGGCAGTAGCAGCGCCGCTTAGAAACAGAAACTGCCTGCGGGTGGTTAAGCAACTAATCAAGCAATCTTTTTTATCTGTATTATCCATTAAAATTCACCTCCCTTATTTTTAGGCATAGAGCATGGCGCATGGAGCAAAAAACCTATGCCCTATGCTCTTTGCCCTTTGCCATTACTTCTTCGGCTGCCAGTCTGCCATTGGCGCATAGTCAGGAACCTTTGGAACAGGCAGTCTGATTTCTTCTCCGCTGGTTGACAGGAGAAACTCCTTTAATGCCTCCTTTTCATCCTTTGAAAGGTTCAGGGGTTTCAGGATTTTAGTCTTATTCCCCCATCTGTCCACACCGCCCCCGTTGTTATAGAAATCTATAACCTCATCAAGGGTAAAGAGCGTGCCGTTGTGCATATATGGCGCCGTATATTTCAGGTATCTTAAAGGCGCTGTCCTGAACTTGCCTCTATCCTCAAGCCTTTTCTGTGTGAAATAAATGCCGGGGTCGTGCTTGTATGTCCTATATACTTCTTCAGCCGAACCCTTTGCATAAAACTGGTATCTGACTGTAACCTGCTGAAGCCCGCTCTCTTCAAATTCAGGCGCATCCGCTACGCCAAGGTCATAGAACTTCTCGTCGGTAAGCATTGCGCCATTATGACATGCAGCGCAGTTTGCCTTGCCCTTGAAGAGTTCCATACCTTTCTGCGCCTTTGCAGAGAGCGCATTCTTATTGCCCTTCATGAACTTATCAAACGGCGTATCAGGCTGAGAAAGGTATCTTTCGAATGCTGCCATAGCATCCCAAACATGGTCCATATTAGGCCACTCTACCCCGAATATCTCTTTAAATCTTTGGACATATTCAGGCGTAAACCTTACTCTGGACTCCATCATATCAGGAGAGCCGTTGCCTGCCACTCCGCCTGTTGCTGCAGCCGGCGCTTGCGCCTCAAGGCTAAATGTATTACCCTCCCAGAAGATTTTATTAAGATAACCGGAATTTACCGCTGTCTGTGAATTTCTCCAGTGAACTGTCCCTGGATAACCCCTGCTTATAGGGTCTGCAAATCCCCATCCCTGTTTTGGGTCATGGCAGTCTGCGCAACTTATACTTCCGTCACCAGACACCTTCGGGTCAAAAAACAGAAGATAACCGAGTTCCTGCTTTTTATCCATCTTTGACGGATAGACATTTGTCCCTGACGGATTATCCGTTGGTATAGGAGGATTGGAAGGGAGCGGCATAAGTGGTCTGGATTTGCCTGCATCCGCTGCATACACAACACCAGCCGCAGCAATTAACATAAACGCAATAAATAAAATAAAAAACTTTTTCACTAATTTTGACTTTTGACCCTTGATTAAAGCCTTCAAGGGCATGCTTTTGACTTTTGACTTGTTTTTCATCAGTTCTTCACCTCCTTCCACTTGGGAATCGGCTGATACTCCACCTTGACACCCTTTGGCATCTCAACTGTAATCGGGTCTCCGCTCAAATTCAAAAGAAACTCCTTTAATGCCTCTTTTTCTCCTGCTGTCAGCCCAAGCGGTTTCATTGCCGCATCCTTCATTCCCGGTCTGTCTTCGCCGCCGCCCTGATTGTAAAATTCTATAACCTCATCAAGGGTAGAGAATATGCCGTTGTGCATATAAGGGGCTGTGTATTTGAGTTCCCTCAACGTTGGTGTTATAAATTTACCTACATCCTTTCTGTCCTTAGATACAGTGTAGTAGCCCACATCCCTTCTCCAGTTCATCCTGTTGTCAACACCCATAAACATCATATACGCAACATATGTAAAATGCCTCTGCGGGTCTTTAAAGACCTCTGGATTTTCAGGGACGCCTGTGTTATGGGGTTTTACATCAGAAAAATAAGGGCCATTATGACACTGTATACACCCTGCCTTGCCTTCAAAAAGTTCCCTCCCCTTCTTTGCATTTGGAGAGAGATTTCCTTTATCAAAAGGCACATTCTTTGATGTCAGGGTCTCAAGGAACTGGCCGATTGCATTCCTTGCAACATAGTGGGTCATCTCCCCTCTCTGGGATGTTCCCATGCCGCCCTTGCCCCATCCTGTTTCTTTATACGCATCGTGCGTAAGCGCTGCAATCTTTTCATCCTGTTTAAACCTCTCCTGCATGATTTGCATGTCCATATTCATGTTCATAGAATCCGTAATCATGTCCCTCATCATGTCATCCAGATCATCAAGCCTCCCGTCACTTCCATATGCCTTGCCTTTGTAAACAACATTCAAAAGCGTTGACGCATTCCTCCAGTGTTTTGAACCGGGATATGCATCAGAAAGCGGCATCCTTGTTGTGAAACCCTGCTCGGAGTTGTGGCATGATGCGCAACTCAAAGCAGCATCCCCTGATACCCTGGCATCGAAAAACAACATCTTCCCCAGTTCCGCCTTTTTTGAGTCCGGAGCCTTTCTTTCAGGAAGCGGACCTATATCCGGATAATCCCCCGCCATAGCAATACTGGTAATAAAAAGAAGTATCATGACAGGCATTGCATACAAAAATCTTTTGCCTAAACCCATAACCTTCACCTCCTTCCCCTCTCCTTTATCCTCTCCCCAGTGGCACAGGCTTCCAGCCTGTGGAGACAGGCAAGATGCCTGTCCCACCAGAGAGGAATGGTGAGGGATTATTTTGAAAACTCAAAATTTACATCTGCAGTTCCTTTTGCAGATACAGTTGCCTTCCCCTCTTTCAGTCCAAATCTTGGGTGCCATGCCTTGACAGTATAGGTTCCGGGCGGGACATCCTTGATTGTAAATGAACCGTCTTCGCCAACAACCTCAGCATAAGGATGTTCAGGCGCAAGCATAAAACCAAACATAAAATTATGCGCCTCGCAGTTGATTGAAATAAAAGAAGACCTTCTCGGCTTTAATTCCTTTTCAATATCGCCAGGGTCAGGCTGTCCAAAATTAAAGATAACTTTTTTGACGGCGCTTCCGCTCTCAACGCCAATCATTTCCCTTGTATTGATGTTATGCAGAACACCCTTGTCGCTGTTTCTGATTGTAATATTCCCTGGTCTTATAACCTGCGCCCACGGATAAAAACGGCAGCCCTTCTGGTCAATCAGATACTTTCCCCCTTCTGGCTTTGACCAGTCCTTGCCCTTTGCAATGCCGTCAATAAAGACAAACACCCCTCGTAAAGCATTCCCCTTGACATCAATCCACACTACCTCCCTTTCCCCTGTGCCGCACACATCTGTGTTTTTTGTAATTGTAACCTTCTCAACAGCATCTGCCGGCAAGGCACCTTTAAATGTTACTTTACCCTTTACAACACCGCCATCTGCAACAGGCACTACATCATAGGCATTAACCAATGATGCACATAACAGAACTGCCAGGACTAAAAACACCTTCCTCACCAAATCACCTCCTTTTTTGTTTAGTACTTCTGGAATTACACTGCAAATCACATACCACTTGATAAGACAAAAAAATCATCCAGTAATTCTTCAGTAAAACCAACCTGATAAGGAATCAGAAGAGATATTTTCGAGAAAAGGTTAATTATGTGACGGTGCTATGATTGGAAAGATATTTATCGCTTGGGTGGTAAGGTTATTACCATCAATTGATTTTATCACTGATATAGTATTTTTTTATTTTGCTGCGAAGTGTAAGGCGGGAGATGCCGAGGGCATTGGCAGCACGGGTCTTATTATACTTAAAGTCCTTCAGGATTTTTATGATGTGGTTCTTTTCAATATGGTCAAGTGAGAGTGCGGATGCAGGGAGTTCTGGAGGAGCAGATTCTTTAAGAGATTCTGCTGTCATCTCAAGCGGGAGACATTCAGAATTTATCTCTGAAGATGCAGCAAGTATCACCGCCCGCTCTATAATATTTTTGAGTTCCCTTATATTACCATGCCATGAATAATTGAGCAAAATATCTTTTACATCATTAGATAGTCTTCGCACCTCTTTGCCAAGCGCCTTTGCATATTCCTGTATAAAATATTCAGCAAGAGGCAGTATGTCCTCTTTTCTTTCGCGAAGCAGAGGGACATCTATAACCATGACATTCAGTCTGTAGTATAAGTCCTCGCGGAATTTACCTTCCTTAATCAGCGCCTTCAGGTCTTTATTTGTTGCTGCTATAATCCTGACATCTGCCTTAATATCCCTCACACCGCCAACCCTCCTGAATGTATACTCTTCTAACACCCTTAAAAGTTTCGGCTGAAGGGATAGACTCATATCACCGATTTCATCAAAGAATATTGTCCCGCTGTCAGCCAGTTCCATCAGTCCCTTTTTGGTCTCTTTTGCATCTGTGAATGCACCCTTCTCATAGCCGAACAGTTCTGTCTCCATAAGATTATCAGGTATGGCGCTGCAATTTATTCTTATCATAGGCATACTATTTCTTGCACTACCGCAGTGTATTGCATTTGCAACAAGTTCCTTGCCTGTGCCTGTCTCTCCATGGATAAGAACAGGTGTGTTTGGTGTTTTTGACACCTTTACTATCAGTTCCTGTATTCTCTTAAGTCCCCTGCTTTCGCCTACCATCTTAAACATGCATTCACTTTCAGTTTTGTGCTGAAGACGCAGGACTTCGCTTTTAAGATATTGTGTCTCAACAGCCTTATCTACCAGAAGTTTTAATTCCTCCAGTTCAAACGGTTTATTTATGAAATCATAAGCGCCTGCCTTTATTGCAGATATTGCAACCTTAACCTCAGGATATGCTGTCATCACAATTACAAGTATAGAATCATCAATTGCCTGTATTTCCCTGAGAACAGATATGCCGTCCATATCAGGAAGCCTGATGTCAAGGATAGCAATATCTATACTCTGCTTTTTTATAAACTTTATGGCATCTTTTCCACATTCTGCAGAATGGGCATTAAAACCCTTTTTTGCAAAGACCTCCGTAAGCGTCTTCCGCATAACATCATCATCTTCAACAATAAGTATGGTATATTTTTTATATATGCTCATTAATCTAATACCCAAAAATAGACATTGATTTTTGGGGAAACCTGCAAGTTGGCTGCCAGACGAGGCAGCGGACAATTTTTGAGACGAGCCGTATGTTCACCGAGAGGGACAGGCTACTTTTTTTGTAAAAAAGTTGCCTGTCCCTTTAGGAGCCCAGTTTGTAAAATGGCGAGGTTTTTAATCGCTATTTTACGGTAATATCTCAAACCTGTAATCCTCAATAACTGTATTCGCCAGAAGTTTTTCGCACATCTCTTTTAGTCTTTCTTCCGCCTTCTGCCTTGAAGGCGAATCAACCTCTATTTCCATAAACTTCCCAACCCTGACATCCTTTACCTCTCTGTAACCCATAGTCCCCAAAGCGCCCATCACAGCCTTCCCCTGCGGGTCAAGCACGCCCTTCTTGAGGGTAATATATACCTTTGCCTTCATAGTTTATTATAACTCCCCTATTTTAAGAATCTTGAAACTTCCTGAATCAGATTGGTTATGTTAAATTTGACAAGATAGCCGTCAGCGCCGACAAGTTTTGCCTTCTCTTTATTTTCCTCTCCGTTCAGTGATGTATTTATCACTATCGGCAGGACATTCAACTGCCGGTCCAACTTAACGTTTCTGGTAAATGTAAACCCATCCATCTCGGGCATATCAACATCAGATATAATCAGGTTAATATAATCTGTAACAGGCTTATCGCCTGTCTTACTGAGGAAATCCTTCAGTATATCCATTGCCTGCTTCCCGTCAACAGCCTCTATTACATACAGTCCCATATTTTCAAGTGTGTCCCTGAGTATCTTCCTTGCAACAGAGGAATCGTCAACAATAAGGACATTACCGCTTAATTTCATTTGTGCCCGCTTTCAGAACTTCAGGTAATGCACCGATGCCTTTAGCCATAGATTTATCCTCCTTGCCTATTTTTCCGCACTTACTAATTAACATTGTTCTTTAAATAAACCGTCCTTATGGGGAACGGTATCTCAATCCCCTCTTCCTCAAACCTCTTCTTTATCTTGCAGTTTATCTCATCCTGAACTATGCCAACCTCCATGCAGTTCTTCACCCAGTAGAACATCTGGACTGTCAGGGAAGAATCTGCGAATTCTGTAAACAGTACTATGGGCGGCGGGGTCTTTACAATCTGGGGATGGCTGTTGGCTATATCAAGCATTATCGCCTTTACCTTATCAATGTCAGCGCCGTAAGCAACGCCCACCTTTGCCTTCCCCCTCATTACACTGTCAGGAAAGCACTGGTTTATAACCTTTGTGTTTACCAGTTCTGTGTTCGGGACAACGAGTATATTATTTTCAAAAGTCCTTATCCTTGTGCATCTTAATCCTATCTCCATAACATCGCCCGTTTCACCGCCTGCAAGTTGAATCCTGTCGCCGACCCTGAATGGTCTGTCAACCATAAGCGTAAATCCAGAAATCATGTTTGCAAGCGTGTCCTTTGCAGCAAGACCTATTGCCATAGACGCAACACCAAGCGCTGTTACAAGTGAAAGTATATCATAATTAAAATGCTTAAGGATAACAATAAGACCTGTTATCAGTATAAAAACAAATATGACCTTTTCAATGAGCGGCAGGAATTCCTCTTCTACCTGGCTGTCAGACTTAATGGCTATATTGTGTGTGTACCATTCTATCAGGATGCTGATAACATTATAGACGATATATACACCTATACATACCCCGAGGATATATATTATTCCATCTGTTATAGTAATTACTTTAAGCGGGAGCGGGAGTTCAGATATTGAAAGCGAAAGACCGAAAAGGATAATAATATAATAGACAGGAGTTTTTACTGCCTCAATAATCTTATCATCAAGTTCTGTTTCAGTGTGCTTTGTAAATCTTGAAACCCATCTTGCAAAAAAATATCTTACAAATCTGGCAAGGAGCCAGAAACCAAGCAAGATAAGAATTGCATAGATAATCTCCTCACCCCAGAGTTTTAGATTTTCACTTATTGTAATATTCATTGTTTATTCACCTTGAACAATATGCGACAAACCAAATTTTAACCCATACATGTACTTTTGTAAAACACGTCTCGTAGAAACAGGGTTTTTTGGCGGGCATAGCCCACCCTACACCGCTATCCCCTAACCCCTGTCTTTAAACACCCTCTTGAATATATAATCCTGTGCTGTCAGGAGTTTCCTCCTGACAGCATACTCACCAATCCATATCAACAGGAATTGCCGATGCTCCAACTGAGAGGTAATCCCTTGCGCTGGAATAGAACCATTCCTCTGGTCTTAAAACTAATCCTTTCCTCACAGGATTCTTATGGATATAGTTTATCTTGGTCTTTATTGTCTCATGCTTTGTTAAAACCAAATCGTCAAAGCGGCTTTGCCACAGTTTAAATACCTGCCCCTTGACGCTCTGTGCATTTATTCTGAGCATATTCAAAAGTTCAGCCTCTCCCTGCTGTTCTAAAACTTTCCTAATCTGCACTGAAGTGTATTT
>MGPS01000028.1:6468-8207 GCA_001797495.1 Deltaproteobacteria bacterium GWC2_42_11 | reverse complement strand
CAATGAGTATGTCTGCCTGTCTTGTTATATGCGGCAGGTCTTTTGTTTTTGAATGGCATATAGTAACAGTTGCATTTCTCTGTAAAAGCATTATGGCAGCAGGCTTGCCAATAATGTTACTCCTGCCAATAATCACTGCATGCTTTCCTGATATTTCAATTCCTTCAGATTCCAGGATTTTCATTATGCCGTATGGGGTGCATGGCTGGAGCAAGGGTTTCCCTGTCACCAGTCTGCCAACATTAAACGGATGAAATCCGTCAACATCTTTAGACGGCAATATTGTTTCAAGTACGGCTTCTTCATTAAGATGAGGCGGAAGCGGAAGTTGGACAAGGATACCGTTTACTGATGTGTCAGCATTCAATTTTTTGATAAGTTCAATAAGTTCTTCCTGTCTTATATCTTCAGGAAGGTTGTGCTGGAATGATGCGATACCGACCTCATCGCAGGCTTTACCCTTTGCCCTGACATAAACCAAAGAGGCAGGATTATTCCCGACAAGCACCACAGCAAGCCCGGGCATTATGCCATTTTCTTTAAGTTTGTCAGCATCTGTTTTTAATTTCTGCTTTATATGCCTGGCAATTGCTTTGCCGTCTATAATCTTTGCCACAATGTAGTCCTTATAAATAACAGCATTTAGTAAATAACAGCGGTTAGTATAAAAAGAGAAAAGGTGATTGTAAAGCAAATTTTGCCAGAAGTTTTGCAATTTAATATATCATTGCCTCTTTCGAAGGTGTTTCCTTATGCGGTTTATCTTTTTCTCTATGCCAAAAACCTCTCCAAGCGGTCTTGTGAGTTTTTTTCTTTCATCAGGTTTTGAATATCTTATATAGATTATGCCCATTATTGCTACAAATGTTCCGCCTATAAGGTCATTTATTAAATCCCACATGGTATTATCAAGACCGTTCTGCGTGTCTTTATTAAATATCTTATCAACAGCAAACTCTCCTATTTCCCATAACCCGCCAACAGCCATTGCAAATGTAATAGTAAATAATCCAACAAGGGGGAGGGTCAGTCTTATCTTCTTCGTATAGTGGAGCGTATAAACAATCATAAAGGCAAGCATTGAAACAACCGCTGTGCCGTATAGATGCAGTATCTTATCCCATATCCACAACCTGTCATAAAACTTGAGCCACTCGCCGAAAAATGTATGCAGGAATATAAGAAGGGTTATAAGGAAGTCCAATTCAAAGGGGAGGGTTATGCTATAATTTCTTTCCACAACACTGGGGAGTATAGAAAGTGCTATTGCAACTATTGTTGCAACAGCAAAAAGGTAGTCGCCCTTGTATGCAGCATACGGCAGCATACCTATCATTATAACCTTCATAAGCCATGAAATAGCAGTGCTTATAGATATATTAAGGAACCCATTGTTTTTCATGCAATCTATTATGGTATATACCAAACAATTTGGCAATTAAATTACTGTGGGCTTTGTTGTCATATCTTAATCCCTCTGCTATACTTGGGAAAAATATGGAGGTGAAGATTATGTCTGAAACTATAAAAAATTATATAAACCCAAAAAATGCAGTTGCATTTTTTGGCAAACGCAACCTTTGGTCAAATACTGCGTCCGGGGCACCCATTGCAGAGCAATGGGTCGGGCTGTCCAAATACTCACATACATAAAAGAGTATACTCCGTTTTGTCCAACCATCTTTTCCTTGTCTTTGGCTCAAATCTTGCGTTTGTCCCGAAAAATAAAAACCAAATAC
>MGPS01000028.1:753-6373 GCA_001797495.1 Deltaproteobacteria bacterium GWC2_42_11 | reverse complement strand
TGCTCATCCCAATTGTAGTATTCCAATCAGGCATAGCATCATTAAATCCAAATCTCACTCCAGCATCAAGGGTCAGATGTTCGGACACTTTGTATGTCGCACCTACTAACCCAGAGGCAGGGTCATCGTCAGATGTCCGGTCAGGATGCCTGTTGCCGGCAACTTCTGCAACTAAATGAAGGTTTTCTGTCAAACCATAGTCAACTGCAATACCGTAAAGATATATGTCCCTTATGTTATCATCATCATTATCGCCGACAAATGTATATCCAAACATGCCGTGCAGTTGAAAATCACCAATGGTCTTTGAGGCAGCCAAAACTAAACTATAATCCCAATCACCTGAGCCAAGCCCTTTATCCTCATCTCCGCTATCAGTCTTTACAACGCCTTTTATTGTAAATGCAGGGTTCTTTTCCCCCTCTTCTATTAAGAGAAACTTAGCGACAATATTTATATCGCCAATACCATTTTCATTTTCTCCATCTTCCGGGTCATGGAACATATATGGGATTTCAACAGAAAACTCTATCCTTTCTGTAATCCCGTAAATAGGAACAAGCAAAAAATTGTTCTCTTTGTCATCATTATCCCATTCCAGATAATCCCAGCTAACCTCCATCTGCGCAACATCCTTTCCTGCAACGCCTGCGTCCTCTGTTGCAAAAGGACGGTATGCATGGGCAGGGATACAAGAAAATAATATAAGACCAATTGCAAGTGTTAGCGCTAAAATCCTTTTCATTTTTTACATCCTCCTTATTTTTTCTTATCACAAACAAACATATCAATACCCGCCTTTTTTGCCTGCGCCAATGTATTTAAATTTCCACTCCAAATCAAATGCCTGCCACCATTCGCCAACCCCTGTCTCTTTATCAGTATGCCTGCCAAAACCCTGCTTTACAGGAGGTTCAATATGCAGAATAAGTTTATAATTTCCAACTCCCATCATTTTGATATTTGCCCCATAGTGAGGCCCATCTGTTGCAACCATTGGCATAAACATGCCTTCTTGTTTCTTGTTGTTATCAAGGTTTACAAGCGTATATGTTATTGTGAGATAAGGTATCCACTCGCCTGCACCAAAGCCGTTTTTGTTTTGTTTAAGCGCATGGATGTCTGCCTCAATGTGAACATCTGATTTTTCCCTTGCGAGCATTGCATGGGTGCCTGTTTTCGGCTCCATCTCAATCGGCTGCAAATATACTGCCGCAATCTCCATGCCATTCTTTTCTTGAGGCTCGCCGATCGGGGTTTCAATTGCAAATGCAGGGGATACAAAAAGCGTAATTATAAAGACAGCCTTTGTAATAAAGCATTTCATTTTAATCTCCTCCTTTTGTTTGATTATTTTAAGCCTCTCGTCTCCTTCTGTTTTCTTATCCCATTTTCCTTCACCTCCATTTTTGATTACGACTTTTATTTTCATTTACTTCTTAAAAAAATCTAAAATAAGACCTTGTGCCATGCAAAGGCAATAAACCCTATGCCAAAGAGATTGGGGATTATCGCCAGACTCCATCTCTCCTGTAGTCTGAATGCCAGATACATGCTCCATGCACCTCCGCCTGCAAATAATATCTCCTGTATAACCTGGACAGTCTTTTTACTCAAACCTAAATCAATCATAGACTGAAACAATATGAGTCCAAGACCGAGCACAAGGGATACCAATGCAGCAGGCGCATATACATAACCCAGCCGTGTAATTGTCGCCGCAATTTCCTCTTTCTCCCTTAAAAGAACAGCGGAAATGGCAGTAAAGAAAAATAGGATTGTTGCAACCATTACCATGCTTTCTAGCAGGAATGTTGTTATAGAGATAAAATCCAGCCATATAAAAACCTCGCCAGCATCAGGATAATTGACCATGAGCCACCATGGACCACTTCTGCCTATGAAATCGCCGAGCCCCATATTTAACAAAAAATCTCCCAGCGCCTGTTTATACTGAATATAGAATCTGCTTGCCTGCCAGTGAAAAGCGCCCAATGCAAGCCCTGTTGCTAAAAATAAAAATATTGGTTCCCATATATTCGGCTCTCTATTTTTTATTTCCTCTATCTCCAATCCCGGATGCCTGATTTTTAGATGCAGAGATGCAGATGTCTCTGGGTTCACGCATCTAAAACACTCAATACAATTTGAACTTGCAACCTTTGTTGAGGTGTTTATAAATGTAGGACAGACACATCCTTTTCCATCCCAATCCCCCCTATATCCCCCCTTTTCTAAAGGGGGGACAGGGGGGATTAAACTTACAGCGCCAAGCCTTGAAAATATGCCGAGAAGCGGCCCTATCGGGCAGAGATAGCGGCACCATGGTCTTCTTCCGCTTGTATATAAAAAACCAACAAGAACCGCTAAAATCATTGTCCCGCTGAAGACCTCCATAGCAGTCAGAGGATAATCCCTTGCTCCGACAAGTTGAGCAAATATTGTAATAAATATGAAACTGATTATTGGCATGCCTTGCCATCGCATCCATCTTGGGATTGATCTATTGAGTCCTATTTTACCTGCATATTCAGCCATCGCACCTTGCGGGCATAAAAGTCCGCACCATAATCTGCCAAAGAAGATAACTGACAGAAGCACCAGAGGAAACCATATACCCCATATCAAAAACCTTACAAGCAATGTAAAATTATTCCATATTGCAGCATCTTCATCTGGAAGCGGCAGAAAAGGCGGGACAAGGATTAAAACTACAAATACAATAAACATCCCTGCATGGATATATGCAAACCTGTCTCTGTTTCTTACAAAAAAGTTTTCAATATCTTTGACTATATCGCTCATACGTTAATATCCTTCTTAATCTGAAAACACCTTCTTATGGGGGTAACCGCCCCCTGCTGGCAAACCGTCTAGGTGGGGGCGCTTTTAGAGGCAACGGGTTTGCAGGCAGGGGGCGGTTACCCGCAAATGTTAATTCTGTTTTATAATCTCCTTCTCTATCTCAGAAAACACATCCTCCAGCCCCTTTTCCAATTTTGTCAGATGCCCCATTACCTCATAAACCTTTGAATCAATATCAACAAGGTGCTTTCTTATCTCATCTGTTTCCTGCCCTGCAATCCCGCTTGCCAGTCCATGGCATATCATTGCATGCTGACTCACATCATCCAATATATCGTGCAGGATTTTTATGTCAGACTCAATATAGGATATGTCCTTTGCAGCCATTGCCTTTTCTCTGAAAGGTCTCAAAATAAAACTATAGACAATGGCTATGAGTAATGCCAAAACAAGAATTGCCTGAAGCATTATGCCTTCCCATGTTGGATATATGCCCAGAAAACTTATTGTTGGCAGCCATTCAATTGATGTGGAAGAAATCCATAAAGCCTCTTGAAGTTCCAGAATGCCCTTACCTGCAAATGTAAATGCGAGATAGTAAAGAAGTGTTGATGTTACAGCAAAAAACTGACCTACTGGAATTTTGACGCTTCCATATTTAATCAGGATAAACAATCCAACAAGCAGCAAAGAGCCTGCGGCAAAACCTATTATAATTGTGCCACTATTGCCATCCGATGAAGAATACAATGCCTGATAAAATAAAATTGTTTCTGCGCCCTCGCGATAAACAGCGAGAAATGATGCAAAGCCCAATGTAAAGATATTGCCCCTGCTTAATGAAGTCTTCACCTTTGATTTTATAAAATGCTGCCACCTTGCAACCTCTATCTTTGTTATGAGCCAGTAACTCACATAAAATAAAACAACTGCGGCAAAAAGCATTGTAATGCCTTCCATTGCCTCTCTGCCAGCGCCGCTTATTTTAACTGCAGTATTAAAGATAATGGCAGTAAGAATGCTTACAATAATGGCGATACCAGCACCTTTATATACAGTCTTAATCTTGTCTTTATGGTGTGTTTTTGCAAGATAGGCAGTTAGGGCAGATATAACAAGGATTGCCTCAAAACCCTCTCTTAAGATTATTATGAATGAGTTAAAGAATATGGCATAAGGAGATTCTTTTTTACCTTTTTTATTCCCATCTTTTTCCGAAAGTTTTTTAATATCTTCTCTTAATGCCTTTACAAGCAAATCAATCCGTTCCTTTACATCTGATGCTGACGCATTTGTATTTATAGCCTTTCTTATGCCGCCGAACATGGACTCCAGTTCATACGCCCTCTTTGAAGATATATGAAGCCTTACAGCAGTCTCCATGCCCTTTTCCTCAAATGCAGCAAAATATGCATCAGATACTTTTGCCTTTGCAGCCTCTGTCTTGCCGTCTGCATATACATCCGCACCTTTATTCAACAAAACTTCTATCTCATCAACAACACCTTGCCATCCCCTTTCAGCAGCAAAGGCATATGAAAAGACAAAGAATATAATTGCAAAAGCCATGCAAGGTATCTTTTTTAACAGCATCCTGCTTGCCTCCCTTTATTTGATATTGATTATGAATATCATTTTTATATTATATTGTCAAGGAAATTTTTTAGTATGCAGTTAAAGATTTTGCTTTGCCTTGCCATAGATAAATTCCTCTGCTATACTTGGGAAAAATATGGAGGTAATGACCATGCCTGAGAAAATAAAAAATTATATAAACGGCAAGTGGCAGGATTCTTTATCAGGCAAAACTCTTGAGAGTATAAATCCTGCAAATACAAAGGATGTCGTCGGCATTATCCCAAGGTCAAATCAAAAAGATATTGATATTGCTGTAAATGCGGCAAGAGAGGCGTTTAATAAATGGAGATTCATGCCTGTGCCAAAGCGGGGCGAAATCATTTTCAGGGCAGCAGAACTTCTGACAAAGCGAAAACAGGAACTCGGCGAACTTGTAACAAAGGAGATGGGTAAAGTTTTGCCTGAAGGTTTAGGCGATGTTCAGGAGGCGATTGACATGGCTTATTACATGGCAGGGGAGGGGAGAAGATTACAAGGTGAGACCGTGCCATCAGAACTGCCTAACAAGGATTGCAAATCTGTCCGTGTGCCGATAGGTGTATTTGCGCTTATCACGCCTTGGAACTTCCCCATTGCCATACCTGCATGGAAAATCTTCCCGGCGCTTATCAGCGGAAATACTGTTGTATTCAAACCCTCAAGTTACACGGCTGTCTGCGCCTCAAGATTTGTTGAAATAATTGTTGATGCAGGTATTCCGGATAGCGTTTTAAATCTTATTCACGGAACAGGCGATGAGGTAGGCGAGTCTCTGGCTGTTCATCCGCTTATTGACGGCGTTTCATTTACAGGCTCAACAAATGTAGGCGAAAAACTTGCAAGGATGTGCAGTTCAATGGACAAAGAAATATCATGCGAGATGGGCGGAAAGAATGTAATAATAGTAATGGATGACGCAAAACTAGACTTGGCAGTTGAAGGGGCTATATGGGGAGGCTTTGGCACAACAGGACAGAGGTGCACTGCTGCAAGCAGGGTTGTTGTTCATGAAAAGGTTTATGATAAATTTTTGGATATGTTTAAAAATGCTGCATCAAGGTTAAGGCTTGGGCATGGTTTGGAAAAGACTACAGATGTCGGTCCTGTTATAAATGAATCTCAGATGAAAAAGGTATTGGATTATATTGAAATTGGCAAAAAAGAAGGCGCTAAACTTGTAATCGGCGGAGAGGTATTT
>MGPS01000028.1:0-698 GCA_001797495.1 Deltaproteobacteria bacterium GWC2_42_11 | reverse complement strand
GGTCCTGTTATCTCAGTTATAAAGGCAAGGGATTTGACAGACGCCATAAACATTGCAAATGATGTTAAATACGGACTCTCATCTGCAATCTATACGCAGGATGTAAATAATACAGCAATTGCAGAAAGGGATTTGGATACAGGGCTTGTTTATATAAATGCATCAACAATCGGTGCAGAGATACAACTCCCTTTCGGCGGCACAAAAAAGAGCGGTCTCGGACACAGAGAGGCAGGCGGCAGAGGCGGGGCTTTGGATATGTTTACAAAATGGAAGGTGGTTTACAGGGATTATAGCGGCAGACTTCAAAAGGCGCAGATAGATAAATAGTTGACGCTGAAAAACGCCCCGACCCAGCCTTCGGCTGGGTGCCCCGTTCGTTGTCTTCGTCGCTGCGCTGCTCACATACCTAAAAAAGTATGCTCTGCTACTCGCTCCTTGCCGCCTTGTATCTGGGCATTTTTGAGCATCAACTTTACCTCCGATAAAAGTAAATGCAACTTTATACACAGGCATCCATACTTGCTCTTGTAACAATATTTTATAATCTCCTTGAAGGGATAATATCGGTCTTTTTTGGTGTGAGGGATGAAACTGTTGCCCTTTTTGGTTTTGGCATGGATTCGTTTGTAGAAGTTATTTCAGGTGTAGGAATATGGCACATGATACGCCGCATTAAACAGAATATGAATGAAAAT
>MGPS01000027.1:5810-5940 GCA_001797495.1 Deltaproteobacteria bacterium GWC2_42_11 | reverse complement strand
GAGCCGGCGGACTCGTGCCGCGAGGTGCTGACTGCCCTCGTCCGGCGCCAGATGCTCCAGGTCGACGTCGATCCGCGCTCGCCCGAACGCGGCCAGTATCAGTTCGTGCAGGCCGTCCTGCGCGAGGTTG
>MGPS01000027.1:5640-5762 GCA_001797495.1 Deltaproteobacteria bacterium GWC2_42_11 | reverse complement strand
CCGCGCCGCGATCAGGGCGTGGAGCGTGTCCGGCACGGCAATGTTGGCGGCGTTGCCCTTCATCTCGTAGCTGCCGTCCCCGGTGGCCACGAGGTCGCCGCGGTCGATCAGCATGCGCATCG
>MGPS01000027.1:4180-5529 GCA_001797495.1 Deltaproteobacteria bacterium GWC2_42_11 | reverse complement strand
AGAATTCAGCGCCCATGGCACTAATTAAAACCGGGATGGCCAGTGCGGCACTGACCCAGAAACGCCGAGTCATATCTTTGAGTTCAGCATTATCTTCATCTGTTTCAGAGGCTTGAGGTTCCAGCGACATTCCGCAGATTGGACAGTTTCCAGGCTCGTCACGGATAATTTGTGGGTGCATGGGACAGATATATTCAACCTTCGTTAGGTTTGTAGGAGCAGCAACAGGCTCCAGACTCATCCCGCATTTCGGGCAATTGCCAGGCTGATTCTGTTTTATCTCAGGATGCATGGGGCATGTATAATTTTGGTAGCCTTGGTGAGTTGACCCTGTTTTTTTATTGTGTTCTGCATGCAGATTATTCATATTTATCTATCCTATCTATGAATCTGTTGTTACAAATGATTTAATTTCCGATTGTGTGGTTATCCTGTATATATGTTCCACCGGTATTATTGTAATCAGGCCGTCTCCCGCCAGACCTGTATGTGCACTCTGCATTATTATGCTGACAACTGAATCAACTTTTTTTCTTCCGTAAAAATCTCGATTCTTGCATGCTTGACTAATGGCGGTGACTGGAAAAAATTTGCATAATCACCATAACCTTTTATATAAGTTACAGTGATGCCAGGCACACCAATTTCCTGCAAAGCAGTTTCAACTTTTTCAAGTACAGCACATTGCAAAATAGCGATTATTTTTTTAAATGCCATAATATTTCTCCTGAACTCTTTCACTGCCACTGATTTTTATAATATTCCGTTTAGCCATCTTCAAAGGACTCAATTAATGCACAAATAGTATCGCCATCAGGAATTCCATCCGGCAGCTTGTCCCACTGAAGCATCGCACTTTCCATGCGTTGCTGTAACTGCACTAGTTGTTCAAGTCTCTTTCTGTTCTCGGGAATCCGCTGCTCTATAATCTTTCTTACCCTCGGACAAGGTGATTTACCTTTCTCACAATCGTTGAATATCTTTGCAATGTCGCTCAATCTATAACCAAGATATTTCGACCTGGTAATAAATCTAAGTTTCTGCACATCTTCATTGTTATAAAGGTTGTATTTATTGGCCGGATCGCGAACCGGTTTAAGAAGACCGAGTCGTGTGTAGTAACGAATTGCATCGGTCGTTACTTCGCAATATATTGCTAATTCTTTTACCAGAAACGTATGCTTGTTTTCTTTCATAAAAATCTGAAATGTTCTTTATAAGATCTTCATTTAATCTATTCCAATAATAATCTCGTTTTCTCCAGTATATTGATGAGGAGGTATAACAAGGTTTGTAGGCGCAGGCACTCCCTTGTAAACATGTCCGGCAAGGTCAAACATGGATCCATG
>MGPS01000027.1:3364-4153 GCA_001797495.1 Deltaproteobacteria bacterium GWC2_42_11 | reverse complement strand
ATTTACGCCCAGATCAGAAGGTGCAACATCAGGGCGATATTTCGGCACACAACCCAAATGTGTACAAATACCGACACAGACAAAATATTCAGGTTTAATCGATCGCCCTGCATTTTGTGCATAACCCGGCTGTTGGCTGGACACCTCTGAATCCGGATCGCGAAGCTTATGCCTGACTTCATCCAGACTCTCCAGCATGTCGCTGGTCCGCCTTAGGATCCAGATCGGTCTGCCCCGCCATTTCACCGTCCGTTGCTCTCCGGGATCGAGCTTGCTCAAATCCACTGTTACCGAGCCACCAGCTGATTTAGTACCCTCTGATGGCAACATGGCCTTGATAAAAGGAACGGCAGTAGCAACTGCGCCGATTCCTCCAAAAGCGCCCAATATTACTGTTAATAATGTTCGCCTTGATTTATCAATTTCACTTACTGTTATATTCATGATTTCACACTTTCAATCAAAGTCTAAAACATATGAGTTACACATAGGTCAAACTCCAAAAATAAATATAAAAACTCTTTGAAAACAATCACTGATTTACATCAATAAATCATTCGTAATTTACCTTTTTAGCTCATTAATATAAGTCGTTTTGTGTTAATTAATCAGCCTGCAAGTTTTGCCAGTGTGCCCGATGGGTGTTTATACCAACCGGCATCCTTGATATCGACGATCTGGTCCCGTACCTTGAGTACAGTAAACATGCCGCCCATTTCAAGTGGTCCAAATGGTCCTTCTCCCCACATCATCGGTATGGTATTACGCGGGCCCTCGAAACCGGCACCG
>MGPS01000027.1:3151-3308 GCA_001797495.1 Deltaproteobacteria bacterium GWC2_42_11 | reverse complement strand
TGATTGTATTTTTTTATCTATCCCCGCTTGATCAACCCCCAGCGGGTTGGCAATGCCACACCCCATTGCGTTCATCGTATGGTGAGACATGTGACAGTGAAAAGCCCAGTCGCCGGGGTTTGCAATAAATTCAATGTTCATATTAGCATTTCTCTTA
>MGPS01000027.1:0-3068 GCA_001797495.1 Deltaproteobacteria bacterium GWC2_42_11 | reverse complement strand
CTTCTGCATTTAACCGGGTACGATTTGTCCATAGAAGAAATTAAGAGATTCAGGCAATGGGGAAGCAAGACGCCCGGGCATATTGAGTATGGAGATACGCCCGGAGTTGAATGCTCAACAGGCCCCCTGGGGCAGGGGTTCGGAATGGGCGTGGGAATGGCGATTGCTGAAAGATTTTTTGAAGCAAAGTTTAATCAACCTGGGCATGAGATAGTGAATCACTTCACATATGCGATAGTGAGCGACGGAGATCTGATGGAGGGAATTGCCTCAGAAGCTGCGTCACTTGCAGGGCATCTTAAGCTTGGAAAGCTGATATACCTCTATGACAACAACCAGATCTCTCTGTCAGGAGAGACAAAACTTACCTTCACTGAGGACGTATGCAAGAGGTTTGAGGCATACGGGTGGCATATCCAGAATGTTGAAGATGGCAATGACATAGAACCTGTTTCAAGAGCAGTAAAAAAAGCACGAGAGGAAACAGAACGCCCCTCCTTGATATCAGTAAAGACGCACATAGGCTATGGAAGCCCTCATAAACAGGATACTTTTAAAGTGCACGGCTCTCCGCTTGGAGATGATGAGGTCACAGCCACAAAGAAGAACCTCGGCTGGCCATTGGAACCAAAATTTTATATTCCTGAAGAAGCTCTTGCACAATTCAGAAAAGCGGTAGATACAGGTGCAAGGCTTGAATCAGAATGGGAGGAGAAATTTAATTCATTTAGAAAAACATATCCTGAGTTTGCATCTGAATGGGAAAATATGATGAATTTCAAATTCCCTGATACTTGGGATAAGGACATCCCTGTTTTTCCTCCTGACCCAAAAGGCATTGCTACACGCTCTGCTTCGGGAAAAGTAATGAATGAAATCGCGAATCATATCCCTTCTTTGATTGGCGGCTCTGCTGACTTAAATCCTTCAACCAATACTGAGCTTAAAGGAAAAGGCAATTTCCAGTCGGAGACTCGACTCTGCGAGTTTCCTGATTCAGCAGATAAAAAGGTACAGGGCGCAGCATCAGGTGTATGGGGATACGGAGGCGCAAACATCGCTTATGGCGTGCGGGAACATGCAATGGGAAGCATATCAAACGGGATGGCGCTTCATGGAGGCTTGATTCCTTTTGCAGGCACATTTTTAATATTTTCAGATTATATGAGGCCTGCCGTCAGGCTTGCCGCATTAATGAAATTGCATGTCATATATGTCTTTACACATGACTCCATAGCGCTTGGAGAGGACGGGCCGACCCACCAGCCCATTGAACACCTTGCAAGCCTGAGGGCAATGCCGGGATTGACAGTTATAAGACCTGCTGATGCCAATGAGGCTGCAGAGGCATGGAAAATAGCAGTTATGCATAGGCACGGCCCTTTTGCGCTGATTTTCACAAGACAAAACGTTCCTGTTATAGACAGAGATAAGTATGGATCTGCTGAAGGAATAAAAAGAGGAGGCTATATACTTGCTGATTCTGCCCCTCATAAACCTGAAGTTATATTAATTGCAACTGGTTCAGAGGCGCATATTGCAGTTGAGGCGTATGAACGGCTTAAGACTGAAAACATTAAAGCACGCGTTGTGAATCTGGCGTCGTGGGAACTTTTTGAAGAACAGTCGGAAGATTATAAGAATAAGGTGCTTCCACGCGATATTAAGGCGAGGGTCTCTATTGAAGCAGGTTCAACACACGGATGGCATAAGTATATTGGATTGGATGGAATAGCAATAGGAATAGACCATTTCGGCGCATCTGCGCCGGGAGAGATAGCGCTTGAAAAATTTGGATTTACAACAGAGAACGTCATAAATAAGGCAAGGGAGCGTTTAGGAAAATGACGCAGGACTTCAGGGATGCTGCTCCCTGCTGGGAAAAAATACTGTCGGATGTTTCAAAAAACAGAGATTTGCTTTCTGTTATAGAGAGGTTTGCGAGACAAAATACTACACCGGCAAAAATAGTATTCGGAACATCAGGCTGGCGCGGTGAGATAGGAACTGACTTTACATTCAATAATCTGCGCATTGTGACTTCAGCAATTATAGAAATGCTTAAAAGCAAAGATGAGTCAGTGATGCAGGCAATTGGCGTTTCAGGCTTTGAAAACGTAAAAGCCCATGGAGTTATTGTTGGACATGACAACAGATTCCTCGGCCATGATTTTGCGATGGAAGTCATCGGGCTTCTTCAAAAACAAGGCATAAGGACATGGTATGCAGGCGAAGCAGCCACGCCTGAGTTTTCAGCAGGGATAGAGATGTTAGGCGCAGCATGCTCTATTAACTTGACTCCTTCGCATAATCCTGCAAATTATGCCGGGCTCAAGTTTAATCCATCGGACGGAGGGGCCGCGGGAGCCGATATTACAGCAAAAATAGAAGAGATAGCAAACGGGATGATGAGAGAGAATGTAATTTTGGAACCGGTGAAACCTGAGAGCAATGAAAAAATTGATATTACAGCACTCTATATCAGATACATAAATGAGAGAAAGACGCTGGATATAAAAAAAATCAGGAGTTTTATAGACAACGAGGATTGCATTTTCTGCGTTGACAATGTTCACGGCGCGACAAGGGGACGCATACAGAGGATTCTTGGTGAAAGTGCCAAGATTAAATACCTGAGGACAGAAGACGATTTTCTTTTCGGCGGCGTGGCTCCTGAGCCGTCAGAGAAAAATATGCAAGGCGTTGAGAGGGTTTTGCGTGATAGCAATGCAAGGTTTAGAGTGGGTGTTATCATAGACCCTGACGGCGACCGCATAAGATATGCTGACGAAAATATGCAGATACCGATGAATTATTTCGGAGCAATGGCATTTCATTTTTTGAGCGTGTATAAAGGGATTAAGGGGATAGGCGTGAAATCTGTCGGCACGAGCAATCTTGTTAATGCTATAGCAAAAAAACTCGGCACAGGCGTAAGGGAGACAAAAGTAGGGTTTAAAAATTTTAGGCCGTATATGCTCCAATCATCAAAAGAAAGAGCAGTGGTTGCATTTGAAGAATCAGACGGTATGACAGGATATAATCATACGCTTGAAAAGGATGCGATC
>MGPS01000026.1:2507-43225 GCA_001797495.1 Deltaproteobacteria bacterium GWC2_42_11 | reverse complement strand
AGGCTCCTACATGCAGTGTGTGCCACAACAGCCTTATAGTCGGCACTGATGGCGAAGTAATAGCAAACAGGACACATGACTTCGGCTCAAGGCTTTGGGTAAGGATATTTGGGCTTATCTATACACATCCCCAGCCGAAGAGCGGCAAGACATATTTGATAAAGAACAAAGACGGTCAGTCCATACCGACAACCTTTGCAGGAGAACCTGCTTCGGAATATCTTATTGATAAAACGCAGCAAGTCAGACGGCAGAATGAGATGAAGAAAGTCTGCCAGTCGTGCCACTCTAAAGACTTGGCAGATAAACATTTTGCCAAACTGGATGCGGCTATTTTAGAGACAGACAGGATGACGCAGGCCGCTACACAGTTGGTGCAAAAGGCATGGGATGCAGGGCTTGCTGACAGGACAAACCCGTTTGATGAAGAGATTGAGCAGAAATGGATAAAGCAGTGGCTCTTCTATGCAAATTCAATAAGGTTCGGCACAGCAATGATAAGTTATGACTATACTACATTTGAAAAGGGATGGTGGGACTCAACAACAAACCTTCAGGAAATGCATGAATGGCTGATGAAGAGGATGAAGTAGAGACGGTATTTATTATGGCAACTGTAAAGATAAACGGAAAAGAGATAACTGTAGAGGACGGCACGCTTATCTTAGATGCTGCAAGGCAGGCAGGGTTTGAGATACCCACATTCTGCTATCAGGCAAGGCTTTCAGGGCTTGGCTCGTGCAGGATGTGCCTTGTTGAAATAGCAGGGCAGAAAAAACTCCAGCCTTCATGTGTAACGCCTGTGCTTCACGGCATGGATGTGTTTACTGAAAATGAGACTGTAAAATCAGCAAGGGCATCCATGCTTGAATTTTTACTTGCAAACCATCCGCTTGACTGTCCTACCTGCGATAAAGGCGGTGAGTGCGAACTACAGAACTTTGTATTCAAATCCGGTCCGAGACAAAGCGGGTTCAGTGAATGGAAACGGAGATTCCATGATAAAGACAAGATATTAAGCCCTGTTATTGTAAAAAACCATAACAGGTGTATCCACTGCGAAAGGTGCGTCAGGATATGCGACGAGGTGGTCGGCGCAAAGGCGCTCGGCGGTATAGGCAGAGGTGTGATGATACAGTCAACAGGTTTTATGGATGACAGACTTGACTGCGACCACTGCGGCAATTGCATAGAGGTTTGTCCGGTTGGTTCATTTATGAGTTTGCCTTACAGGTATAAGGCAAGACCATGGGATTTAAAAGAGGTTGATACAGTATGTCCGTATTGTGCAACTGGCTGTCAGATTACAATCGGCATTAGAAATGGTGAAGTTGTAAGGGTGAAAAGCAGGATAAATACAGGTATAAACAAAGAGACACTATGTGCGAGAGGCAGGTTCGGTTATCATTTTATCCAGAGCCGGGACAGGATTACAAAACCGATGGTGAAAAAGGATGGGAAACTTGCAGAGTGCTCATGGGATGAGGCATTGTCTGTCATAAAGCAGATGTTTGGAAGCGGCAGGAGAACAGCAGGTATTGCGTCAGCAAGATATACAAATGAAGAATTATTCGTATTCCAAAAACTTGTTAGAGAGGTATTTAAGACAAATAATATTGATTTAGATTCCAGATTTGCAAATAAATGGGTAACATCTGCGATGATTGATGCATGCAGCCTTGCAGCCGGTGGTATTCCAATATTTGATGCCTTAAAGGCAGATTTAATATTTATCATTGGTTCGGCAGTATCTGATGAAAACCCTGTAACAGATTATTTAATAAGAACGGCTGCTTCGGATAGAAGAAAGACCTTGATAATTGCACACCCAAGAAGGATGAAACTTGATAGTTCATCTGCAATCTCTTTGAGATATAAACCGGGGACAGAGGGAGAGGTTATAAAAGGCATTGCTGATTTTATTGAAAATGGTGGGGAATCAACCAGTGATATAAATGCTGCAGCAGCAAGATTTAAAAATGCATCAAATATAACAATGTTTTTAGGTGCGGAAATTTTAAGGCTTGCTAATGGAGTTGATGTGCTGACAGGTATTGCTGCACTAAAGGCATTATTGAAAAGGTCGGGCAAGAATATAAAATGCCTCCCCTTATTTGACAGGTGCAACCAGCGCGGTGCAAGGGCTATGGGCATACATCCTTTATTTCTGCCGGGACTTAAAAAGGTTAAAGAAGACGGAATGGACTGTGGAGAAATGCTTGATGCAGCCAAAAAAGGTGAGATTGATAGTCTCTATGTGCTTGGAGAAGATATTGTTTCAATGCATCCTGACGCAAGATTTGCAAGAGAGGCATTATCAAATATAAAATTTAAAGTTGTTCAAGACACATTCTTAACAGAGACAGCAAAGATAGCGGATGTTATTCTTCCGGGTGCAAGTTATGCTGAAAAGGACGGAACATTTACAAATCAAGAGGGAAGGGTTCAGAGGCTTAGAAAGGTTATTTCTCCTGTTGGAGATTCAAAAGACGATTTGGATATTTTATGCAGTATCGGCGGTTTTGCATACAAATCTGCAAGAGAGGTATTTGAAAAGATTAAAAAAGAGGTGGCAGGCTATAAAGATATATCTTTTGAAGAACTGGATGGAAATGGGGCGATAGTCACGGGTCACGGGAGACAGTCCCTCTCTTTAAAAGGGACTGTCCCCTTGCTCTCTGGGTCAGATAACAGTGGTCAGCAGTCAATAAAAGAGGATAAAGAATACCCGTTCCTTTTGATAACAGGCAATCATCTTTTCCATTCAGGAAGATTGTCGCAGAGGGCTGATATCCTTATGCAGTTGCTGCCTGAACCTTTTGTTGAGATAAGCGAAGATGATGCAAGAGAATCGGGTATCGTTGATGGTGAAAAGGTTGTTGTAAAAGGGAATGGGTATGAGGCAGCCATGAAACTTCGGATTGCAAAAGGCTCGCAGAAAGGTGTTGCCTTCGTTCCTGAAAATTTTGACAGTGTTTCTGTAAACATGTTTTATAAAAAGGGTGAAGGGATACCAAGGGTGAAGATAGTAAAACTGCCGTGATGCGTGAGCGTGATGCGTGCAAAATTGGTTTTCGTATAACGCGTAACGCACACGTATAACGGTATTAACATGGAGGTGCATTATGGTTGACCCAAAGACTTTGAGAGATATGACATTTTTTGGTGATTTGACTGAAGATGAATTGAAGGCACTATCGCCTATAGTAGGTAAAAAAAACTTCAAGGTTGGAGATGTGATATTCAGGGAGAATGAGGAAGGTCCATTCCTGTATGTAATTAAAAAAGGCGAGGTAAAGGTCTGTAAGACAACCCCGGAAGGGGAATCCCTTACCCTGACATTAATGAAGGACGGGGATATATTCGGCGAGATGTCGTTTCTGGATGGGAGGCCCCATTCTGCGACGATAATAGCAATTTCTGATACAGAGGCATATACAATAGCAAAGGCAGACTTTGAAAACATGGTGGATAAACAGCCCAGAATGGTTTACAGGCTGATGAGGCAGATAGTCTTTAATATCCATGCAATAGTCCGCGGCATGAATACAAGGTATATGGAAATGGTGAATTATATGTGGGGGAGGAGAAGGTAGAAAATACCGTGATGCGTGTACGTGATGCGTTATACGCAAGGAGATTTTTCACGCATCACGTATAACGCTCACGTATAACGGAACTATGGACATAAACACACTCATAGAAGTCGCCCTGATAACAGTCAAGGTTATCCTTGTGAGCAGCATACTCTTTGCCCTGCCAATCCCTTTGACATGGATTGAGAGAAAGGTTGCAGGACATATACAACTACGGCTTGGACCTTTCAGGGTGGGCTGGCACGGTATTTTGCAGCCTATTGCTGACATGATAAAACTTATGTTCAAGGAAGACATTATCCCTGACAAAGCAGACAAATGGCTGTTCAAACTGGCGCCGATTATCTCGCTTGTGCCGATATTCCTGACATTTGCTACTGTGCCTGTTGGTGACAAGATTACAGTTTTAGGCAGAGAGATAACACTTTATATATCAGATATGAATGTCGGGATATTGTATATACTTGCGGTTGCAGGCATAGGTGTGTACGGGCTTATATTCGGAGGCTGGGCATCTAACAGCAAATATGCACTCCTCGGCAGTATGCGGTCATCTGCCCAGATGATAAGTTATGAACTTGCCTTAAGTTTTGCAGCAATCGGCGTTGTGATGGTTTCAAACTCTTTAAGCCTTGTTGATATAGTCAATTCACAGAAGGTATCCACATGGAATATATGCTATCAGCCGCTGGGGTTCATAATATTCATCATTGCAGGTCTGGCAGAGATAAACAGGATTCCATTTGACCTTTCAGAGGATGAAGGCACGTTAGCCGCAGGCTATCATGTAGAATACAGTTCAATGCGTTTTTCATTCTTTATGCTCGCTGAATATGTTGCAATGGTATTGATGTCTGTACTGGCAGTTATCCTGTTTTTTGGCGGGTGGAGCGGGCATGCGATACTTCCCCCTATTGTCTGGTTCCTCATAAAGGTTTCAGCGTTTATATATTTTTTCATGTGGGTGAGGTTCACATTCCCGAGATACCGTTATGACCAGTTGATGACAATAGGATGGAAGATATTGCTGCCGCTTTCGCTTGTAAATATCTTAATTACAGGGTTGTTTGTAATATGAGTGCAAATTCAGGGATAGTTGACATTTTGAAAAAGGTCTTCTTCATTGACCTCATCAAAGGTCTTTCTCTGACCTTTAAATACAATGTGTCAAAGACCATTACAATCAGGTATCCTGACGAAGAGAAATGGATTCCATACCAGAGATTCAGGGGGCTTCATACTCTAAACAGGGATTCACAGGGGAGAGAACTTTGCGTTGCATGTGAACTTTGTAGTAAGGCATGTCCTACAAAATGCATAACCGTTATACCGATGGAAGATAATACAGGCATAGGTATTACTGACAGGGTTGCACAGGTATATGAAATAAATCTTGTGAGATGCATGTTCTGCGGATTATGTGAAGATGCCTGTCCTACAACAGCAGTAAGGATGGGAAGGGAATATGAACTTGCATGTTTTTCTCTGGACTGCGCCAAGGCAGATAAACATAGGCTCCTGGCGCCGATAGAGATACCTGCTGAGTTTGAAGGTGGTTATGTGGTAAAGGCAAAACTCGAAAGAAACAAGGAAGGAATCAGGGTTAGACCTGATTTGACAAAAAAGAAGAGGTGGTGGTAGTGTTCACGCTGAAAATTGCCCATCTGCTGTGTTGTCGCTTCGGCTTCTGCGCTCAACATACTCAAAAGTATGCCTCGCTTGAAGCCTTGCTCCGCCTTGCATCTGGGCAATTTTTGAGCATGAACCATAAAAGAAACTGGCACTTGTAACAACTATGGAACTAATCTTTTTCTACATATTTGCAATAGTTGCTCTAGCATCTGCAATAGCGGTTATCTCTATTAGAAACCCTGTGCACAGCGCCATATTCCTGATGGTCTGCTTTCTGCAGGTGGCAGCGCTTTTTGTGCTGCTGCGGTCGCCGTTTCTTGCTGCTGTGCAGATATTCGTATATGTAGGCGCTGTCATGGTCCTGTTCCTTTTCGCAGTGCTGATATTGGATCTGGGGAGGGAAAGGTTTGGAGAGTATCTCCATCACCAGAGCCCTATAGCAATTATTGTTGTAGTAGGGCTTATATTTGTGATTGGACTTGGACTTGCAAGAGGTAAACTTGATGCGCCTCTCGGCAAATATACTGAGGCAGAACTTGTTAAAAATATAGAGGTTACAGGAGAACTGCTTTATACAAAATATGTATTTCCGTTTGAGGTTATATCCCTGCTCTTGTTAGTAGCAATGGTAGGCGCAATAGTTTTGGTTATGAAGGAGAGGAAATAAAACACTAAAAAAGTTTGCAGTTGCCAGTTTGCAGTGTGCACAACTGCCGATTGCCAACTGCCAACTGTATTTTTATGATTACTTTATCCCATTATCTAATATTAAGTTTGATACTGTTCTCCATCGGCATTGCAGGTGTGCTGCTTCGCAGGAACATAATAATCGTATTGATGTCGCTTGAGTTAATGTTTAACTCAATAAATATAAGCCTTGCTGCATTTTCGCATTTCCTTCAGTCAATGACAGGGAGGATATTTGTTGTATTCACAATAACTGTTGCTGCAGCAGAGGTCGCTGTAGGGCTTGCGATACTTGTTGCAGTCTATAGGCAGCGTAAGACAGTTTATATTGAAGAACTTGATGAGATGAAACACTAGGAGTTTAAAATGGTAAGTTGGCTAATACTATTCATACCTTTAATAGCAGCAGTCCTTATCACCTTTGTTACTAGGAAGCAGAAGGACTTGAGTTCCTATGTCTCAATAGGCGCTGTTGTCCTCTGCTTTATATTGTCCATAGACCCAATTCTGACACTGCTCAAAGACCCGCACATGAAACCTGTTGAACAGGGTTTTTCATGGATAAACATTCCGGGACTTCATGTTGAGATAGGGACGCTCCTTGACCCGCTCAGCATCCTGATGCTCTTTGTCGTTACATTTGTCGGTTCGCTCATACACATATATTCAAGGGGATATATGCACGGTGAGCATGGCTATTCAAGGTTCTTTGCGTGTATGTCCCTGTTTATATTCTCGATGCTCGGTATAGTGCTTGCAAACAACTTCATACAGATATATATATTCTGGGAACTTGTTGGTCTGTCATCATATCTCCTGATAGGATACTATTTTGAAAAGCCGTCTGCATCTGATGCTGCAAAAAAGGCATTCCTTGTAAACAGGGTTGGGGACTTCGGCTTCATTCTCGGAATATTTGTTCTGTTTCAGGCAACAGGCACATTTAATTTTATAGAGATAAACCACATACTGGAAAAGGGCGGAATACCTGAATCAACAATTTATATTGCCGCTCTCCTTATATTCTGCGGCGCTATTGGCAAGTCTGCACAGTTTCCTCTCCATGTATGGCTGCCTGATGCAATGGAAGGTCCTACGCCTGTTTCAGCGCTGATTCATGCTGCAACAATGGTTGCTGCAGGTGTTTATCTTTTGGCAAGGACATCACTCCTTTACCATTTTTCACCTGATGCAATGGAAGTGGTTGCATACATAGGCGGGTTTACAGCCCTCCTTGCTGCGGTTATTGCAGTGGCGCAAAACGACATAAAGCGGGTCATTGCATATTCCACACTCTCGTCACTTGGTTACATGGTTATGGCAATGGGTGTGGGCGGCATGACAGCAGGCATGTTCTATCTTACAACCCACGCATTCTTCAAGGCACTTCTCTTCCTTGCAGCAGGAAGTGTGATTCATGCACTTCACACGCAGGATATATGGGAGATGGGGGATGTATTTAAGAAACTCAAGACAACAGGTACTACATTCATACTCGGCTCGCTTGCAATGGCAGGCGTATTTCCGTTCAGCGGGTTCTGGAGCAAGGATGAAATACTTACGATAGCATTTACATCACACCACTATTTCCTTTTTACAATAGGCATACTGGTTGCCTTTGTGTCAGCATTCTTTATGACAAGGCTTGTATTTGTAACATTTTTTGGTAAAGGAAGATATCATGGACATCCTCATGAGTCTCCGTCTGTAATGACAGTGCCGTTAGTCATACTTGCCTTTTTTGCAGTTGTTGCTGGTTTTGCAGGGATGCCGTGGATTGAACCGAACTTTGGTTCATACATTGCAGGACCATTACATGGCGGGCATGGGGAACATGGCTTTAATCTTTTTGTTGCAGGGCTTTCAACAGCAGTTGTTATTGCAGGTATTGCACTTGGATATATTGTTTACTGCAAAGAATTAAAGAGCGACCCGCTTGCAAAGAACGTATTGTATAATCTTGCACACAATAAATTTTATTTTGATGAATTTTATGACAATATCATTGTGGCGAAGGTTTATAACGGTATAGGCAGGATATGCAATTTTGCAGAGGTTAATTTTATAATAATTTTCTTTGTAAACGGATTTGCATATCTTACAAGAGAAACAGGCAAGGTTTTAAGACTTACAACAACAGGTAAACTTCAGCACTATGCCCTTGTAATGGTTGCAGGCGTTGTGGTGCTGGTTTTGTTCTTTGGGGTGCTATAAAAGGGAGTTTACGCTGAAAAATGCCTATCTACTGCGTTGTCGCTGCGGCTTTTTCGCTCAACATACTAAAAAGTATGCCTCGCTTGAAGCCTTGCTCCGCCTTGCATCTGGGCAATTTTTGAGCGTAAACTTATAACAGAATGATCTTTTACTGATTACTGTTTAATACGGAGGTTTAATGGAAGGTCTTCCAATCCTATCAATAATAATGCTTTCGCCGCTTGCAGCATGTATTGTCCTCATGTTCGTTAAAGAGGAATCTATTAAGTTGATAAGGGGCATTGCTGTTTCTGCTACATCAATATCACTTATGTTTGCCCTTTACATCCTCTTTGCATACGATAAAGCAAAGGGAGGCTATCAGTTTGTTGAAAAGATAGAATGGGTAAAGTCTTTAGGGATTTCATACCATCTTGGTGTTGACGGCATAAGCGTTGCTATGGTTGTGCTTACATCCTTTGTTATATTTACAGGTGTGTTCGTTTCATGGGTAGGCATAAAGCACAGGATAAAGGAGCATTATATATTTCTCCTTCTCCTTGTAAGCGGTGTGTTTGGCGTATTCACATCTCTTGACCTCGTATTCTTCTATCTCTTCTATGAACTTGCTGTTATCCCGATGTATCCGCTCATAGGAATATGGGGGAGCGCAAACAGGGAATATGCAACAATGAAACTGACATTGTATTTAAGTTTCGGCGCTGTGTTTGCACTCCTCGGCATTCTCTCAATTTATTTTACAGCAGGGCAGATGACAGGGCAATATACATTTGATATGACCCAGATTGGAAAACTCAGTTTCGAAGCCAACTATCAGAAATGGGTATTCCTGCCGATGCTGTTTGGCTTCGGTGTCCTTGTCCCACTTGCACCGTTCCATTCATGGTCGCCCATAGGTCATGCAGCAGCCCCGTCTGCTGTAAGCATGCTTCATGCAGGGGTTCTGATGAAACTCGGCGCTTACGGTATAATAAGGATAGCGATGGGGCTTCTTCCTGAGGGTGCACAGTTCTGGATGCCTGTTGTGGCAGTACTCTGCCTTATAAATATATTCTACGGCGGTGTGGTGGCAATGACCAGGAAGGATATGAAGTTTATGATAGGTTATTCCTCTTCAAGCCATATGGGTTATGTCCTTTTAGGCATGGCAACACTTAATTACATCGGCATGAATGGCGCTGTCCTGCTTATGTTTGCCCACGGTATAATGACAGCGCTCGCATTCGCCTTAATAGGGTATGTCTATGACCAGGCTCATACACGTATGGCATACGATTTTTCAGGGTTGGCACACAAGATGCCTTTTATCGCTGTAGCGTTTGCTGTGATGGGGTTTGCATCCTCAGGGCTTCCGGGCCTTGCAAACTTTGTCTCTGAACTCATGATATTCATCGGTGCATTCAGGACATATCCATTTCAGACAGTTATTGCTGTATTCGGGATCATAATAACCGCAACATATATGTTAAGGGCTTTGAGGAATGTCTTCTTCTGCCAGTCTATGCCAGAGTGGGAGCATCTGAAGGATGCAACGACATTTGTCGAGAGGTTCCCTTATATTGTGCTGATAGCAGTACTTTTCATAGTCGGCTTTTATCCGGCAATACTTATAGATGTGATAAATACAGGGGTTGTACCCCTTGTTGATAAAATAAACGGTGTAAGCACGATAGCAAAGGCAGGCATGTGATATGGATGTGAACATCAAATTATTTTTACCTGAAATATTTATAACACTCTTTGCATTTGTAATCATAGGCATAGACCTTGTTATGCCAAAAGGCAGCGAGAGAAAACACCTTGCAAGACTTGGCATAATAGGCTCTCTTGCTGCAATAAATGTGCTTATAATAAATTCAGGTGTTACAGGCACAACATTATTTGGACTCTTTATACAAGACGGTGTTTCTATATTCTTTAAGGTGCTTTTCCTGTTGACAGGCATAGTTATACTCTACATGGCGATGTTATATGAAGAAAAGGTAAAAAACTTTAAGGGGGAATTTTATGCCCTTATCCTCTTTGCAGTTCTTGCGATGATGTTCATGGCATCATCAAATGACTTCATCAGCCTTTATGTGTCGCTCGAATTCCTCGCTGTTACACTCTATATACTCGCATGCTATACAAAGGAGGAATCAGCCTCTGTCGAGGCAGGTTTAAAATACCTTATCACCGGCGCCCTTGCATCAGGTTTTTTGCTGTACGGGATAACATACCTCTATGGTGCAACCGGCTCTACAGAATTTACCAGCATATCAAGGATATTGACAGGCAAGGAAATGAGCGGTTTCCTGGCAATAGGGCTTATCCTTGTTGTTACAGGTCTTACATTCAAGATAGCATCAATACCGTTCCATGTATGGGCGCCTGATGTCTATCAGGGCGCACCCACGCCTGTAACCGCCTTACTTGCAGCAGGTTCAAAGGCAGCAGGCTTTGTAATACTTATGAGGGTGATGTTCACGGCACTCGGCAGTATAAAGCCGCAGTGGGTGTTATTCATATCTGTCATCTCAGCCTCAACACTTTTACTTGGCAACCTTGCTGCAATGCCGCAGAAGAATATAAAGAGGATGCTTGCCTATGCAGGTATTGGTTCAGCAGGTTATCTCCTGATGGGTATTGCCGCAGGTTCTGTCCTGGGCAGCGGCTCTGTAATGTTCTATCTCCTTGCATACCTTTTTGCAATATCAGGCACATTTCTGGCGATTGTTATATTTTACAATAGTGAAGGCAGTGACAGCATAGATGCATATGCAGGGTTAAGCAGACGTTCACCGCTCCTTGCAGCAACACTTTTTATAGGTCTTTTGTCCCTTGCAGGCGTGCCTCCGCTCGGCGGTTTTATAGCAAAACTATATCTTATCGCTGCAGTTGTTAAAGAAGGACTTATGTGGCTTGCAGTTGTCGGCGTTCTGATGGCGATTGCTGCAATGTACTATTTCCTGCTTGTAATAAAGAGGGTATATCTTTTACCGCCTAAGGTCAATTTGCCTATAAAGATAGGCACCGTTGATACTGCGCTTTTATACAGCATAAATATTGCAACACTTATTCTTGGCATATATCCGGGACCATTTACAGACTGGGTTATGGAGATAGCAAAGGTTCTGTTCAGAGGGAACTAATCATGGCAGGTAAGCACCATCACAAAGTAGAAGGTGAAGGTATTATCAACGGCAAGATGATTGTCGGTGAGGTTGTTGAGGCTAACCAGAAAGCAGAAGATGTGTTTAAGAAACATCTCGGGGAATACTGCCTGTCCATACCTGGTTCAAGGACAGAATCAATAGAATTCCTTGCTGCAATGCATGATTGTCATGAAGAACCTCTTCTGGAAGAACTGAACAGGGTATGCAAGAAGGCACCACCCAAGATGGGGCATTTTTAAATAAAGCGAAAAGTGTAAAACTAATGTACCTTTGTTTTTCATTTTTCGTTTTAAGTTTTTCGCTCCCCTTGCAGCAAACAAATCTGGAATAAGACCGGGATTATGGCAAAAGGCATAAAATTATTCAGGATACTTGGCATACAGATTTCGCTGGATATTACATGGTTTGTCATATTCAGCCTTGTTGTGTGGAGTCTTGCAGTGGGGTATTTCCCTATGCACTATCCTGGACAGGGCAGGATGGTTTACATTATATTGGGCATAGTCTCGTCTGTCCTGCTCTTTGTCTCTGTCCTCTTCCATGAACTCAGCCATTCATATGTTGCAAACAGGCTCGGGCTTGATATAAGAGAAATTACACTTTTTATATTTGGCGGTGTCGCCAGACTCACACGGGAGCCTGACGACCCTGCTGTAGAATTCAAGGTTGCCATTGCAGGACCCATTTCCAGCATATTCCTTGCAGCGCTGTTCTGGCTTTTAAAAAATATTATTGAGTCAGTATTTACAGCGCCGTTTATAACCGCAGTGCTTGATTATCTTGTTCTGATAAACATAGTCCTTGTGGTATTTAACCTTATCCCTGGTTTCCCGCTGGACGGAGGAAGGGTATTGAGGGCTTTGTGGTGGTGGAAGACAAATGATATAAGAAAGGCAACTGCATTGACAAGCAGCATTGGTAAAGGCTTTGCAATGCTGTTGATATTTTTCGGCATAGTGCAGATACTGTTTGCTGCAAACTTTCTTGGCGGCATGTGGTCTGTATTTATAGGTCTCTTTCTGCATCAGGCAGCAGAAAGCGGTTACCAGCAGGTGCTGCTGAAGAATGTGTTGTCAGGCGTGGAGGTTAATGATGCCATGACAAGAAATGTTATAATTGTGAGGTATGACTATACCATTGAAAAAGTGGTGGATGACTTCTTTTTTGTTCATCACTTTATAGGTTTCCCTGTTGTATCAGACGGGCAGGTAGTCGGCATGCTTACTCTTAATGATGTAAGGAATGTCCCGAAAGAAAAATGGGGGAATACGCTCGTGAGGGATGTTATGGACAGTAATATGAATGAGATGATAGTAGGGGTGGGTGACAGTGTGATGGATGTACTGACAAAGATGATAAACCTCGGGAGAGGGAGACTGATTGCAATGGATGGTGACAGACTCGCAGGCATAATCACACGGCGGGATATTATGAAACTTATGGAATTCAGGACCGACCTCGGGATTTAACTGCCCTGTATTAGAATTTTAATATCATTCTTAAGAGCATCTGGAGGATTATAAAGACCATATCCTTTGCAAGTTCTTTCCTGTCCATCTCCTCCGCACCGAGCGCTGCCTCTTCGTATGAATCTAAAGTTATCTTTGCGGACAGGACATTACCCATGTTCTGGAGGACCTTTAGTCTCTCCTGCTGCAACTCAGGTGTTAAGGGAGTTATGGGGTGTGCTGTGTTATTTCCCTTCTTCTTTATTGACATCCTGTGGTTTACATATTTCATAAGTTCACCCCTGTTCAGCCATAGGCCATTACACTGTGGACATCGTTCTATCCTGGCATCTTCGGGGAGGTTCGGGTCTTTAAACGACTCCATCTTAACCCGGCATACAGGGCATATCCCGGCTTCGACTGAATGCGGTGCAGGCATAAGTAGTTTCTCTTTGTCAACAGGGTCAAGACGGTGTGCCTCTTCATCCTTTAAATGGTAAAGTTCCCACCTGTCAAACCATATCCCGCCGCAGTCCTGGCACTGGTCAAGTAAAAGGTACCTGCCGTAGTTAGCCTCTGCATATACATGTTTCATCTGACCGCCGCAAGACGGACAGAGACTGCTTTTATCCTCTTGCTGTTGTATAGCCATATGCCATCCTCTTCAGTCTCTCTATCCTTTTCTGTATCGGTGGGTGGGTTGAAAAGATGTCTGCAAACATACCCTCTTTATCGTCCAGTTTCCTGTGCAGCGGGTCGCTTATAAAAAGGTGTGCAGTAGCCTTATGTGCTGTTTTAACAGGTGATGTTGATTGTGCTATTTTTTCCAATGCGCTTGCAAGTGCAGTGGGATTCCTGGTGAATTCAGCAGAACTTGTATCCGCCTGGTATTCCCGCTGTCTTGAAACAGACATTGCAATTATCCTTGAAAGGATAGGTGCGATGAGGATTAGAAGTATGATGAGGATTAGGATTACAGGATGCATGCCCTTGCTTTTAGAATCTCGTTTTGTCCTTATCCCGCCGTATCTCCACGACCTTGTCGCCCAGTCAGATAAAAGCACAATAGTTCCAACAAGGACTGTTACAACAGTCATTGTCAATATATCATAGTTTTTTATATGCCCCATTTCATGGGCAACTACTGCCTGAAGTTCTTCTCTATTCATTGTATCCAATAGCCCTTGTGTAACACCTATGCTTGCATTCTCCGGATTTCTTCCTGTTGCAAAGGCATTAGGCGCAGGGTCAGATATGACATAGATTTTAGGTTTCGGGATGCCTGATGCAATGCACATCTCGGACACAACATTGTAGAGTTGTTTATGGGATGGATTTTCAAAAACAATGGGCTGCGCATGGAGGGATTTTAATACAATGCTAGAGCCGTAGAAATAGGACACAAGGCTGTTTATGCCTGCAATGGACAGTGCAACCAGTGTCGCTACAGGTACGCCTGTCAGTTCAAATGTTCCGAAAGAGTAGGCATCTATAGCGTAACCAAGTGTCCCTAGGAGTATAAAAAAGCATACCATCAGGGCAACAGTAATCCTCCGGTTCTGCTTCTGCTGAGAATAGATGTCGTGCATAGAGGTTTTACTTCTTTATGCTCAGGTCTACCCTGGGGACTTCTCTTGCTGCCTCTTCTGCCTGGAAGTAATCAGTCTTCTCAAAAGAAAATACAGAGGCGATTATATTCGATGGAAATACATCCTGTTTGATGTTGAACTGAGCCACAAGGTCGTTATAAAACTGTCTTGCAAAACCTATCCTGTTTTCTGTGGATGTGAGTTCTTCCTGGAGTTGAAGGATATTCTCGTTGCTCTTCAGTGTGGGATAGTTTTCAACGAGGGCAAAAAGTCTGCCCAGTGCCTGCGTGAGCATGTTTTCAGCCGCCCCCTTCTCCTGAATATTTGCAGCGCCTACAGCCTTTGCCCTTGCCTCAACAACCTTTTCAAGAGTCTCCCTTTCGAATTCCATAGCACCTTTGACCGTGTTTACAAGGTTTGGGATGAGATCATGCCTCCTCTTTAACTGGATATCTATCTGCCTCCATCCATTCTCAACCTGATTCCTTAGAGTTACGAGGGCATTGTAAATTAAGATAACCCACAGAACCAGAACTGCGAGGGCAACCAAGATTATAAGTCCTGCCATAATATCCTCCTTTTTGTTATTTTTTGTGTGTGTGGACAGATTTCAAATTTGTCCCCAGCCTCTGTCATCCAATTGTTCATGGATGGTTATAACCTTTGTTATGGCATATTCCTTTACCCCTGCAGGGAGACTGATACTCACTTCATCACCTTCAGTTTTCCCGAGGAGCGCCCTGCCGACAGGTGAACTTATTGATATCTTTCCGTTTCTGGGGTCGATCTCTTCAGGTGTGACAAGTTCATAAACTACCGGACTCCCGCTGTTGATATCCTCCAGGTATATCTTTGAGCCGAAACCTACTTTATCCTTTGGTATGGAATCAAGTTGGAGGTTTGACAGTAGGTTTATCCTTGACTGCAGGTGTGCCAGCCTTGCCTGCAGGAACGACTGCCTCTCCTTTGCAGCGGTGTATTCTGCATTTTCCCTTAAATCACCGTGTGCAGCCGCCTTTCTGAGTTCTTTCGGGACCTCTATTCTGAGTTCCCTTCCCACCCCTTTCAGTTCCTCTTCAAGTTGTTTCAGTATCGGAAGTTTTTGCATGTCTTTTTCCCACGATATATGATAAATAAGTATTGTTTTAAAAATATCTTTTTGCTACTGCTGCCTACCCCGCCTGCAAACCCGCAGCCTCTAAAAACCTCCCACCTAAACGGTTTGCCAGCGGGGCAGGCAGCAGCAAAACCAACAAAATTTCATACCCCTTTGTAAGCCAAAGGTTGGTGTGGGTTTGTTTTGGAAATTGTATATTAAATCTAAGTTTATTGCAATTACTGTTTTAGGGGATATATGAAAATAGGGTTTATTCAGACATCACCTCTTTTCGGCAACATCACTGCAAATGTAGAGTATGCAGTTGAGAAGATAAAATCATTAGACTCTGACCTGATTGTCTTGCCTGAACTCTTTTCCACAGGGTATCAGTTTAAGTCAAGGAAGGAGGTCTCTCTCCTTTCAGAGAGTGTACCAGACGGCTATACAACGAGGATGCTCATGGATACTGCAAGGCGCATGAAGACCTTTATTGTATTCGGGATTGCGGAGAAGGGGAGAAGAGGGTTTTATAACTCTTCTGTCTTGGTCGGTCCGCGGGGTTTTATATCTGCTTACAGGAAGTCGCACCTTTTCTGGTATGAAAAGAGGTTTTTCAGTCCTGGCAATACAGGGTTTAGAGTCCATGATATTGGTATTGCGAGGATAGGGATGATGATATGCTTTGACTGGGTCTTCCCTGAGGTATGCCGTGTGCTTGCATTAAATGGTGCGGACATAATATGCCATCCTTCAAACCTTGTCTTGCCGCACTGTCCGCAGGCAATGATAACCCGATGTCTTGAAAACAGGGTGTTTGCAGTAACTGCAAACAGGGTCGGCTCAGAGAGCCGGACTGCAGGCAGCCCCCTTAAGTTTATAGGGAAGAGTCAGATAGTCGATCCTGACGGGAGAGTCCTCTGTAGGGCATCTGATAACAAGGTTGAGACAATGGTTATAGATATTAACCCGAAACTTGCAAGAGACAAGAGGATAACACCGAAAAATGACCTGTTTGTGGACAGGAGAGTTGACCTGTTTATTCCACCGAAGTTTTACAAGAGCCGTAGGTATAAAGTATTTTCTTAATTATGCTGCTTGTTGACCGCCCCTTTACAAGTCTTATCCTTGCTATCCTGCCGCCTGCTGCCTTTACATAATCAGAACCAACGATTTCATGACCGCGCCAGTCTGCCCCTTTTACAAGCACATCAGGTGATATGTTCTTTATAAGTTTAAGGGGTGTTGTCTCGTTGAAGATTACGACATAGTTAACAGGTTCGAGTGCAGATAATACCTCTGCCCGCTCTTTCTGATGGATAAGGGGTCTAAAATCACCCTTTATCTTCCTGACAGAAGAATCACTGTTCAGACCTACAATAAGCATATCGCCAAGTCTTTTCGCTCCCTTAAGATATCTTACATGTCCTGCATGTATTATGTCGAAGCAGCCATTTGTAAAGACAATCTTTTTGTTTTGCCTTCTTAATCTTTTTAATAAGGTCTTAAGTTTTGAAGGGATTATTACCTTGCTTTCTCTATCTTTCATGCAGATATTTCCCTATTTTTCAAACTGGAAGATAACTTCAGTGGGTTTTACCATCCCGAGTTCTTTACGGGCGACCCCTTCTATATATCTGTTATCAGTCTTCAGCCTCTCTATCTCTTTTTTCAGTTCCTCGTTCCTTGACTTTAATACCATGTTGTTTGTCCTAATGCTGTCACGCTCTTTTGATAGTTTGTATATCTTTATCAAACCCTTGTCGCTGAACACGGTGAGGAATACCATTATTACTATAAATGCAAAAAACAGGTAAAGGTATCTTTTGTTATGTTCATTTACGATTGCCATTTGCTACGAAGTTATCAGAACATGCATGAAAAGTCAATGAGTTGATTATTTTATAGGCATTGGACATAATATCTGCATAATTTTTAATCCACTAAAGTCCATGGTTGACATTTATTACTGGCAAAGTTGTTGTATTTAAGCCATGTTATAAGAAACGTATATTTGGCACATGTATTGCTATTTTTAACTTTACAAATTTCAGATGGTGCGCTAACTTATAACGCTGAAAGTGGATACGGAGGTGATATTATGAAAAAGATCGAGGCAATAATAAAACCGTTTAAACTCGATGAGGTTAAGGAGGCATTAAACGAGATAGGTATTCAGGGGATTACTGTATCAGAGGTAAAAGGCTTTGGAAGACAGAAAGGGCATACAGAGTTATATCGGGGGGCAGAATATGTTGTTGACTTCCTTCCGAAGATAAAACTGGAGGTTGTTGTAAAAGAAGACATTGTGCATAAGGTGGTTGAGACTATTACAAATACTGCAAGGACAGGGAGAATCGGGGACGGCAAGATATTTATAATCCCTATTGATGAAGCAGTAAGGATAAGGACAGGCGAAAAGGGAGAAGAGGCGATATAAAAACAGTTGTGAGTTAGGAGTTTGGAGTTAGGGAGTTTAAAAGCAAAAATGTTCAACTCTATAACTCTTTAAACTCCTTAACTCTTTAACTCTAAATTAAAGGAGGAAGTGAAAATGACACCAAAAGAAGTTTTACAGTTTTCAAAGGAAAAAAATGCCAGGATGGTTGATTTCAAGTTTCTGGATTTTGTCGGCATCTGGCAGCATTTCTCAACACCTGTCTCAGAACTCAATGAGGAGATATTTGAAGAAGGGCTTGGGTTTGACGGCTCAAGCATTCGCGGCTGGCAGCCGATACACGCAAGCGACATGCTTGTTGTCCCGGACCCTGCAACTGCTGTTCTTGATCCGTTTATGGAAGTGCCTACGTTAAGCCTTATATGCAACATTGTTGACCCTATTACAAAGGAAGACTATTCAAGAGACCCAAGAAATATCGCAAGAAAGTCAGAGGCATATCTTAAATCAACAGGTATCGGCGATACAGCATATTTTGGACCGGAACCTGAATTTTTTATCTTTGATGATATTAAGTATGACCAGAGTGCACAGCATGGATATTATTTTATTGATTCTATTGAAGGCGTATGGAACACAGGAAGGGATGAGTGTCCTAATCTTGGTTACAAGCCCAGACATAAAGAAGGCTATTTCCCTGTTGCGCCAACAGACAGCCAGCAGGATATAAGGACAGAGATGTGCCTTGTAATGGAGCAGGTTGGCATTCAGATAGAAAAACAGCATCATGAGGTGGCAACAGCAGGTCAGGCTGAGATTGACATGAGGTTTGACAGTCTTGTAAAGATGGGCGATAAACTCATGTGGTATAAATATATTATAAAAAATGTAGCATGGAAACATAATAAGACAGTTACATTTATGCCAAAACCTATATTCGGCGACAATGGAAGCGGCATGCACACACATCAATCTATCTGGAAGGGCGGAAAGCCTCTGTTTGCAGGCAATAAATACGGCGGGATGAGCGACCTTGCAATGTATTACATAGGCGGTATATTAAAGCATGCAAGGGCTTTAAATGCATTCTGCAATCCGGGGACAAATTCTTACAGGAGGCTTGTCCCTGGTTTTGAGGCGCCGATAAACCTTGCATACTCAAGCAGAAACAGGAGCGCCTCAATAAGGATACCGATGTATTCTCCGTCGCCAAAGTCAAAGAGGATTGAGGTAAGATTCCCTGACCCGTCATGCAACGGCTATCTGGCATTTGCAGCGATGCTTATGGCAGGTCTTGACGGAATACAGAACAAGATTAATCCGGGCGAACCGCTTGACAAGGATATTTATGGACTTTCACCCGAAGAACTCTCAAAGGTTCCATCTGCTGCAGGCTCTCTGGAAGAGGCATTGAATGCCTTAAGAGATGACCACGAATTTTTATTAAAAGGTGATGTGTTTACACAGGATGTCATTGATACATGGGTTGAATATAAGATTGATAAAGAGGTTAATCCTGTTAAGTTAAGACCTGTGCCTTATGAGTTTGCACTATACTTTGATTGTTAGAAACAGATGTGAAGTTGAGTGGTTTCAAAACCGCTTTTTGGGGACAGATTTGAAATCTGTCCCCAGTTTTATTTTTGATTGCTAGACGGGTTCTCCAAAAAGGTATTTTCAGTTTTTGCAGTATCTTTTACAACAACTCTCCTTCCTTTTACCTCGAGCCTGCCTTCTGCAAACAACTGAATTGCATAAGGGTATATCTTATGTTCCTCTTTTAATATCCTCTTTGCAAGGGTTTCTTCAGTATCGTCATCGTAAACAGGCACAACCGCCTGGATTATGATTGGTCCTGTATCAATCCCTTCGTCAACAAAGTGAACAGTTGCGCCAGAAAACTTTACGCCGTAATCTACTGCATTTTTCTGGGCATGCAGACCATGGAATGAAGGAAGGAGCGCAGGATGGATATTCATAATATGCATGGGGAATGCATTTATGAGACTTTGAGTAAGGACTCGCATAAACCCTGCCAGAACTACTAACTCGACAGTATATCTCTTGAGCACCTCAACAACAATATTGTCGTATGCCTCCCGCGTGGCGGCACTGCTGTTCGGTATGACTTCTACCGGGATATTGTGGATTTTTGCCCGCTGGACTGCATAGGCATTTGGGTTGTTGCTGATTACAACATTTATATTTGCCGGGAGTTTCTTTGCCTCTATAGCATCAATAATTGCCTGAAGGTTTGTGCCGCTGCCTGATACAAGCACACCCAGGTTAATCATACAATTAAAAGACTCTCCTCGTCTTTTTTTCTGTTTTCCACTTCACTGATGATATATGCTGTTTGGTTTATCTGCCTCAGTTTCTGCATTATCCTGCCCTCATCGTTTCTATCCACGATTATAGCCATGCCTATGCCGCAGTTGAATGTCCTGAACATCTCGCCTGGGGAGATTTTGCCTGCATCCTGAATAAACCTGAATATGAACGGCATATCCCATTTCTTTCTTTCTATGACTGCCTTAATGCCCCTGGGGAGTATCCGCGGGATATTGCCTGTCAACCCTCCACCGGTTATATGCGCTATCCCTTTTATCCTGAAGTTCTTTAATATTGTTTTTATAGCTCTTACGTATATCCTTGTCGGAGTGAGGAGTTCTTCACCGACTGTTTTTTTTAAGCCGTTTATCCTGCTTTTGCACTTTAGTTTCAGTCCATCGAAGATGACCTTCCTTGCCAGTGAAAAGCCGTTGCTGTGCAGGCCGCTTGATGCAAGTCCTATAATCCTGTCCCCGGCTTTTATGCCGGAACCGTCTATAATACGGTCTCTTTCCACTATACCTACGGCAAAACCTGCAAGGTCGTATTCACCGTCATTATAAAAACCAGGCATCTCTGCTGTCTCGCCACCAACAAGACTGCATTCAGCCTCCCTGCACCCTTTTGCAACACCTTTTATGACCTGTGCCGCCTTTTTTGCATTTAACCTGCCTGCGGCAAAGTAATCTAGGAAAAAGAGCGGTTCAGCACCGCTTACAATAATATCGTTTACTGCCATTGCAACGAGGTCTATGCCAACCGTATCGTGTTTGTCCAGCATGAAGGCGATTTTCAGTTTTGTGCCAACGCCGTCTGTAGATGAGACCAGTACAGGGTTCTGGTATTTTGTAACATCAGGCGCAAACAAGGCATTGAAACCACCGATGCCTGCCAGAACCTCTTTCCTTATCGTGGTGCCTGCCAGGGGTTTTATAAGATTAACAAATCTTTCCCCTTCTTTTATATCCACACCAGCACTTTTGTAGGTTATTGACTTCAAATCATCCCCTGATATTAACGAGCGGTTAATTCAAAGGATAATCAAAGTAAACATCAAAGTCAATCTTTTCCTTGAAAAGAACCCGTTACTCTGTTAAATTTTTGCTTATCTAAATTATATCTCAGGAGATTATGTCAGGTGGAAAACAAAATTTTTTATACCCCCGAGAAACTATACATTGAAGAAAATGGAGGGCTCTGCCTTGTGATAGACCCTGAATCACCAAACTGGGTCAGCACAAACCCTGCAGGTGCCTATATCTTAAGGCATCTGGATGGCAGAACCACCATGGGAGAGGTGTGTAATAAAATCGCATCTGAATGGAACATAGGCTATAGTGATGTCTTTCATGGGTGTATGGATTTTATAAGAGACGGGATGGCTAAATCCATGATCTATGAAAAACCCTGTTTAAAACCTGCCTATACAGGAAGGGCAGATGCCATAGCGCCTGGCAGACTGGAAGAGATATGGATATATACAAACCAGAACTGCAATCTATCCTGCAGGCACTGCCTTGTAAGTGCAGGACCCCATGCTGCAGAGGATGCACTTTCTCTCAATGATATAAATGGGATTATAGATGAGGCTGTTGAACTGGGGTGTCAGAGGGTCTATCTGACAGGCGGGGAGCCGTTTTTAAGAAAAGATATATACGATATACTGGATTACGTCTCATCAAAGGCTGAGACTATTATACTTACTAACGGCACAATCCTTGATTTTTCAAAACTTGAAAGTTTTGCAGACAGGGATGTAAGGTTCCAGATAAGCCTTGAAGGACCAAATGCGGAGATAAATGACAGGATAAGGGGCAGAGGTAATTTTGAACTGGCTTTGCGCGGTATCAAAGGGTTTTTAGACATAGGCATAAATCCCATTATTACCACTACAGTTACAAAACTGAATCAGGATGCTATTGTTGACACAACCATATTCATGGATTCTATGGGCATACTCAACCACCATATCCTCTGGCTCCATGCAAGGGGAAGGACAAAGGATAACATGGATGACATCCTTGTCTCGTCTGAAAAACTTCGGGATATAATGAGGGAACTCAGAGAAGTAACAAAATCTATGAAAATAATCGTTGATAACGAAGAGTCATTAAAGGTCAGGGTAAAGGTAAAGAGGGGCAGGAAGAATGATTTGTGCAACTGCTGCTACAGCATGTTTTCAATAGGTGCTGATGGAAATGTTTATCCGTGTGCTGCATTAACAGGTGACAGGAGATTCGCCTGCGGCTCAATAAAAACAGTGGCAAGGCGGGTGCCCTCTGAGCGCGGGCACCCCACTAAGCAGGGGCAGGGGGCAAGGATTAAAGATATATGGCTGAATTCAAGGGTAATGCAGGAAATAAGGGCATTGACTGTCCAGAAGAGGGTTGAGTGCAATAACTGTTATCTCAAGTTTATATGCGGCGGCGGGTGCTTCTGTCAGGGATACTATGACCTTGAACTAAGGACAGGTGCAGGATGCACAATGGCAACAGATCCGTATTGTGAGGCATATAAGGCATTATTTACAGATATATTATGGGAATCTGCCAGAAAAGGTATTAACGGAAATATCTCTGAAAATGGTAGATATCAGCCGCCTCAGATATTCAATGCCATGTCAGGCACTCTTCCTTCCTGTGCCTCTTCTGATGTATCTGTAAGGGATGCCTCTGTGGAAGTGGGTGGTTTTCACTGCAGTTGTGTGCTGGCTGTGGATGTGGAAAAGCCAGAAGGCAGAAGTTCCTCTCCATTTGCCTCCTGTTCACCTGTGGAAGAAACTCAAAACCATGCCCCCGCTAAGCGGGGTGCCCCTGCAAGCAGTAAGCAGGGGTCAAAATTCAAAACCTTGCCCCCGCTAAGCGGGGTGCCCCCGAAGGCTTTAAGCAGGGGTCAAAATTCTGTCCACGAATCTGTCAAAGATTTTTATGGTGATGCTGCTAAAAAACCGAAACAGGAACTCTGCTGTCCGATATTGTATAATGCCGATGACATCTCCCATACCCCGCAGGATGCCATAGAAATCTCATACGGCTGTGGAATCCCTGTATCCCTCGCAGATGTAAAAGAAGGTGAGGTGCTGCTTGACCTTGGTTCAGGCGGAGGTATAGACTGTTTTATTGCAGCAAAGTTTGTAGGTAAAAGCGGCAGGGTTATAGGTATTGATATGACAGATGAGATGCTTGATAAGGCAAAGACTATCTCAAAGACTGTTGCTGAAAACCTTGGATATGATGTGGTTGAATTTAAGAAGGGATTCCTTGAGGACATGCCTGTTCCTGAAAATACCGCTGATATTATTACATCTAACTGTGTTATAAATCTTTCACCTGATAAGAAAAGGGTATTTAAAGAGATTTACAGGGTATTAAAGGACAGCGGCAGGTTCTACATATCTGACATTGTTTCTGACAAGGATGTGCCTTGTGAGATGCAGTCAGATAAAAAACTATGGGGTGAGTGTATTTCAGGTGCATTAAGGGAGGAGAGGTTTATAACCATTGCAAAAGAGACAGGCTTTTATGGTCTGGAGATAATAAAGCGATATCTTTACAAAGAGGTTGACGGGATTAAGTTCTATTCAATAACTGTAAGAGGGTATAAACCCCAACAGGTGATATTCTAACTCTGGAGTCCTCCCGAAAAGGAGGGTTTCCCCCCTGCTTTCGCAGGGAATCTATTAGGATGCGTCGCGCTGCGCTTCACCCCGCTAAGCGGGGTTCACCCATCCTACAACTTATATGGACATACATCAGCAAAAGGTACTTATACTTGATTTTGGCTCTCAATATACGCAACTCATTGCAAGACGGGTAAGGGAGCATAAGGTCTACTGCGAGATACATCCCTTTAATATCGGTCTGGACAGGATAAGGGGGTTTAATCCAAAAGGTATAATCCTTTCAGGCGGGCCTTCAAGCGTCTATGACAAGGACGCACCTGTAATTTCAAAAGAGGTTTTTGAATTGGGGATACCTGTTTTGGGGATATGCTATGGGATGCAGTTAACCGCGCATCTATTAGGTGGAAAGGTAGAAAAATCCGCACACAGGGAATACGGAAGCGCGGAACTTGTTATAGATGATGATAAGGATATTTTTAAGAACATAATCCCCCCTTCTCCCCCCTTTATTAAAGGGGGGTTGGGGGGGATTACAGTAAGGGGGGGTAAGGGGAGATTAATAGTCTGGATGAGCCACGGTGACAGGGTTAAAAAGATGCCAAAGGGCTTTAAATCCATTGCGCACAGCAAAAACTCGCCAATCTGTGCAATGAAAAATGAAAGGAAAAGGGTATATGGCGTCCAGTTCCACCCCGAGGTTGTCCATACACCAAAGGGCAGCCAGATAATAAAAAACTTTTTATTCAATATCTGCAAATGCAAGCCTGTCTGGACAATGAAGTCTTTTATAGAGACATCAATACATGATATAAGAGAAAAGGTTGGCGACAAAGGTGTTGTGTGCGGATTGAGCGGCGGCGTTGATTCAGCAGTAACAGCGGTTTTGATTCATAAGGCAATTGGCAATCAATTAACCTGCATATTTGTTGATAATGGACTTTTGCGCAAAGACGAGGCAAAAAAGGTTGAGACAGTTTTCAGAAGGCACTTTCACATAAATTTAATCTGCATTGACGCCAGTAAAAGATTTTTGAAAAAATTAAAAGGCATTGAAGACCCTGAAAAAAAGAGAAAGACAATCGGCAATGAATTCATAAGGGTATTCGAGGATGAGGCAGTGAAGTTAAAAAAGGGTCAGGGGTCAAGGCGGGTACCCGTCCGAAGGACGGGTGGGGATCAGGGGCATGATGTAAGTTTTCTTGCACAGGGAACATTGTATCCAGATGTAATTGAGAGCGTTTCATTTAAAGGCCCATCAGCAACAATAAAGAGCCATCACAATGTCGGCGGCTTATTGAAAAATATGAAACTAAAATTGGTTGAGCCGCTTCGGGAATTATTCAAGGATGAGGTTAGGATTTTGGGCAGGGAACTAGGCATGCCAGAGGAAGTCATAAACCGCCATCCGTTCCCTGGACCGGGACTTGCAATAAGGATTTTAGGAGAGGTCACAGAGGAAAGGTGCAATATCTTAAGAAAGGCTGATGCAATTGTTCTTGAAGAGATAAAGAATGCAGGACTTTACACAAAAATCTGGCAGGCATTTGCAGTCCTTCTGCCGATAAAAACAGTAGGCGTCATGGGTGATGAAAGGACTTATGAAAATGTCCTTGCAGTAAGGGCTGTTGAGAGTGTTGATGGCATGACAGCAGACTGGGTAAGACTCCCCTATGATTTAATGGCAAGGATTTCATCAAGGGTAATAAACGAGGTGCGCGGGATAAACAGGGTTGTATATGATATAAGCAGCAAGCCCCCAAGCACAATAGAGTGGGAGTAATTAAAATCTCCTTATCTCTCGCCTGACCATAACCATTTCATTCCTGCATCACGCTTAACGTGATACATCCATATTTTTCAATAGGTAAACGGGACAACGGTTGTTCTATTTTTGCCTAAGCACGATTAGGGCTGTTCTTACTGCTTTAAAAGATACCTCGCCACCCTTTGGAAATGGACGGACTGGAACTCCATATTCATATCCTCATAAAAGAGCCCGAACCCCTCCCTTGCCTTTTCAAGATATTCCTTGTTCTTTGTCAATTCATAGAGGTTTATGAGGGCATAGTTCATAACGCTGTTATGCCCATAAGGTTTCTTTAGGCTTACAAGTTCCTTTTCCCTGTAGAATTCCCGTGCCGTAGACCTCCTCTCAATAAATCCGCCTTCCTTTTCGTTGTAAAGGCTCTTTAAAGAGAATGCAATCAGGGCATCTGCCTTTTCAATAAACCTCTTTTCCTTTGTGGTCTTATACCCTTCAATAAGCGCCAATGCCAGCCATGCATTGTCTTCCAACTGCCCGTCAAGAAAACCCTTGTTTTTTGCAGGGTCATAGAAACTCAACACGCCATTTTCGCTCATCATGTTATTTATAAAAAAGTCCAGTGTCCTCACCGCTGCCTTCTTATATTTATCCTCTTTTAAAACATCCCCTGCATATAAGAGCGTAATCACCATATTTGCATTTGTATGCGTATATGATGTCGTGTCAGTTCTGGGCGGAGCAACCTTTTTCCTTTCTTCAAGTGTAAAATGGTAATAGACCTCATCAGCGTCCTGGCTGCCGTAGAATCTGGAATCTTTTTCATTATACATGCTGCTCGTTACATATTTAAGAGATTTGACTGCAACATCTTTGTAAAAATTATCCTTTGTTATTTTAAACGCATGGAGGTATGCCTTTATAATATCAGCCTGGTCTTCAAGCATCTTTTCATAGTGCGGGACACTCCAGTCCCTCTGGGTTGCATACCTGAAAAATCCTCCCTCAACCTTCTCAAACAGCCCGACTATCTTATCATCGGTTTGCAGTCGGGCAATCTTGTTAATCCAGTCAGGCTGTTTTACATCCTCTCTGAGTTTTTTTAATTCATTAAAAGATGGTCTCTTTGCCTTGACTGTCTTCTGCGTCCTTCCTGCCATATTGTCAAGGGTCTTTAGAGCCATGTCCAGATACCTCTTGTCTTTATTAGACTCATATATATCAAGGAGATGGTCAACTGCCCTGCCGTATATATACTTTTCCCTCAAACCGAAACCTCCAAACAGGGTGTCGTATCTGTCAACTACAACCCTCTCAAAATGGTCTGAATACTTTTGCAGGTCCAGTTTGGCAATGTTTCTCCTTTCCCTGTAAATATCCTTTGCCTCTTCAACTCCCTTTGGTTTGTATTCCTTTTGTATAAAGGCAAGGGTCTTCTCAAGGTTTAAAAGGAGTTGCCCCTTTTCTATATAGCCGGGCACAGCAACCAATTCCTCTCCATCAGGCATAAGAACCACTGTTGTTGGAAGTCCGCCCGCAGGATACTTTGATGCAATGTCCTTGCGCCTGTCATAATCAACAAATATTGGGATAAAATTATTGTTTATATAATCAGCCACCTCTTTTGTCTCAAGTGTCTTCTCCTCATACACATGACACCAGTAGCACCATACTGCTGTTATAATCATGAATGCAGGTTTTTTCTCTTTAACCGCATTATCAAATGCCTGAGCGGAATACTCCTGCCATTTTATGAGGGATGTATCATGCGTATAGGCATGTGCTGCAGTTGGCAGTTGCCAGTTGGCAGTTGCCAGTGTAAAAAACAAAAGCAGAATTAACAACCTCTGCCCCTTGCCCCGCTTTCTATTTCTCATTTTAACCTCCTTCATTGACTATCTTTTTAGAAGCATTATACCTCTTCCATTCATCAGCAATCCTGTTTGCGGCAAGCCAGTATAGCATAATATCCTGTGCTGGAAACTCTTTCAATTGGTACACTGGTTCTGAATTGAACCTTGCCCATTTTTCCCAGTCATATGTAAGTATCTCCAGGCCAAATTCCTTTGGGTGTTCAAATATCTTTGTCCCGGGATAAGGCACGAACATTGCGATTTCTGAATTTTGATGCAGACCATCACGATAGAATCTGCTTATTGCATCAATGGTAATAGTTGCCTCATCAGGGCTATCACCCGGATGCCCTATTATCCAGAATGTGTCAACAATAAGACCATTATCTCTTGCCTTTTTGCATGCACCATCTGCCTGTTCAGGTATGATTTTTTTATTCATCGCTTTTAGAACCCTTGGAGAGGCGCTCTCAATGCCGAGTATCAAATTATTTATCCCTGCCCTCTTCATTGCCTTAAATCCATCTTCTGTAACAGAATCAACCCTTGATAAAATATAAAAAGCAGGATGGAGTTTTATTTCTGCCAGCATACTGCACAGTTCAAAAAAATATTTTGACCTCATATTAAACATACTGTCTTCAAGTCCAACAGCATAGTTCCCGTATTTTTCTGCAAGTGTCTTTATCTCCTCAAACACCATACTTACAGGGAAAGACCTGACTTTCTGCCCCCAGAACAAACTTTCATTGCAGTATGTGCATTTGTATGCGCACCCCCTGCTGCCAACAATTGAGACCGCCATATTTTTAACAAAACCCTCTGGCAGAAGGCTGTAGTCAGGTAAAGGGATTTCCATTATATCTCCGGGCGTTCTTTGAGAATTTCTTATTACAGCCCCTGAACTGTCTTTATAAGTAATTCCTGTAACCCCGTCAAATCCCTTTTTTTGCAAGATATTATTGATTACATCAAGGACTGTCCATTCACCCTCGCCTCTCACAACAACATCAACATACCCTGAATCCTCAAAACATTTTTTGTCCCTGTATGACACATGGGGACCACCGAAAATAACAATGGCATCCGGTTTTGACTTTTTGCAGACCTCTGCAATCTTTAGTGCAGAAGGGTAGAGCATGGTATATGGAACACCTATGCCAATAAATGCAGGCTTTAAATCAGATATTGCATCGCTCACCACAGAACTTATCCGGCTCTCTATAGTTTTTTTATCAGCAGATGGTTTTATAAAATAATCAAGTGGGAGGACTTCAGTCTTTATGCCGTTTGCCTTCAGAAATGTTGCCACACTTAAAAGACCTCTCGGAAAATCATAGGTTGTGGTAAATCTCTCCGGATGAGTAAGGCAGTTTATGCCGGGGGCTATGAAGAGGCAGGTTGGTTTCATCTGAATATACCTCTTATTCTGCGGCTGACTCCCCTGCCTGCAAACCCGTTGCCTCTAAAAGCCCCCGCCTAGACGGTTTGTCAGCAGGGTAGTCAGCCGCATATAGCATTTGTGAACAGATAACCGATGCTCGTTTCATTTCACTTCCCGCATATCCTCCAGTTTTTTCAAATCGATTCCAAAACCCTCATCAACCAAACCCTTTAAATCAACCCTGCCTTGTGTCAGCATGCCTGTCTGCGTGTTAACACCTGTCTGCGTCGCCGCGACAGGCAGATGCACAGGCAGACGACAGCATTTTTTATACTTCTTTCCGCTGCCGCATGGACACGGGGCATTGCGTCCTATCTTGCCACTATCCTGCATATCATCACCTCCACCCTGTGAACAGAAATAATCATAACTTATGACTGTATGGTCTGTATTTTCTCCCTTTGGCATGACTTTCATATCAATAATTATATTGTCGCCCTTTTTGATGTTTATAGATTCCTTTAACGGAAAGAATGCCTGCCGCCAGTGGGTCTTCGGAGAAGACGGAGATGTATCAATCAGAACATCATCTGTAAGTAATGCCTCAAACCAGCCCGCAAAGCCGTGCAGGATTCCCTGTCTTGAGAATTCAAACACAGCCCTTTCGTTTATAGATGTGTCCTCTGTTTCTATAAGGTCTATACCCTTATAAACCACAGGCTTTGACAGAAAATCCTCTTTCTTTATATCTTCTATCAGGAGCCTTTTTGTCAACTCCTCTTTTGCATAAGAAAAATCAAAGCCTGCTATATCCTTCCAGAATGCCATTTTCTTATAGGCGTTTTTACTTTCTACAGGGACAAGATAGAGTTTGAGAGCCTCAGGAATCATCCTTCCGTTTTCCTTTAAAAACCTCTTCCTTGCATCTATTGTGAAATCAAGTGTATTTTCCTCAACAGCAAAACTGCCAAGTGTCTCTGATACTATGACATCTACCTTCTCTGGCAGTGTAATGTCCATTGAAACACCTTCAATAAATATTATCCTGTCATCTATCTTGTTTCTCTTTGCAACCTCTTTTGCCAGATTTATTGAATCAGTCTTTTCAACGGCATAGACCTTTTTTGCCCCTGCCTTGAGTGCAAGAAAAGAGAGTATCCCAAGACCGCACCCCAAATCAAGGACAACATCCCCTTCTTTGACAGTCTTTGAGATAGCCTTTTGATATGCACCCATCCTGACTCTGTCAGCCATCATGTCATAATAATTGTCAAACAGGTTTATTGCCTTTTGAAGTTTTTGCATTATATCTTCCTTTTTTTATTATGAGGTTCCTTTCCATCTCTTTATACCGGCAGGACAGAATAGGGTTGAAAAAACCGTCTGGATGGGGGGCTTTTAGAGGCAACGGGTTTTTGAAGCCCTGTTCTGTCCTGCATTTTCACCAATCCTGTGCTGCACTGACACCGACTGTCTCAAACCTCACCTTTTCCTTGAATGTATTTAATTCCTTATCCCTAATTGTGCGGAGAATATCTTCTGCCTCTTTCTTTGACATATCCTTTAAAGAACCGCGCCAGCCCCTCTTTGCATTGCCTGCACCGACCTTGCCTGCCTCTTCCATTTGGAACTCCATCGCACCCTCATCTATCTTCGCCTCTATCTCCTCGCTGCTCAAAGCCTCTGTTTCAAGCCCTCCCTTGTTTATCAAGGGGTTAGGTATATCCCCTGCATAAAAACCTGATTTTTCTTTTTCAACGGTCTTTAAACGTTCAAGTGCAACCTCAAGATTATACCTTGCGTCCATGTCGTAAGGATTAAGCCGCACTGCCTCTTTATATGAATGGACAGCAGGTTTTACCATGTTTGCCTTAAAAAAGGCATTGCCGAGATTATAATATGTGTTCGCCTCAAGGGCTGCATCCTTTCTGGCAAGGACAGTATTAAAATCATTTATTGCTGAGGCATAATAACCCTGACTGTATTTTGCAACCCCCATGTTAAAAGCGGCAATGGTTGACGATGGATTTATCTTTAGCGCCTCTTTATATTTATTTATTGCATCCTCATATTTCTTCTCCTGATAGCGCCTGTTTCCATCTCTGACCTTCTCAATAGACGCATCTCCAATCCCCATGCCGAGGAGAAAAAATGCAGAGCATAGCGCATAGAACATAGGGCATAGAGTTTTTACCCTCTGCCCTCTGCCCTCTGCCCTTTGCCTATCCTTTACAAACACTTCGGACATACAATGTAACTGCCGTTGTCAGACATTTGGTCAACCGGAAGGACTACCCCGCATTCACCGCATTTGGCATAGTGCACTACTGCCTTTGCCATCTCCCCTGCCCTCTCCTCCTCAATCTCCCTCTGGGTCTTTTCCTTTTTCACCTCATTTTCTTCCATATGTTCCATATACACCTCCTGATTTTAAATAGTATGCGGTTCTATGATATTTCACCCTCTGCACCTTTGCAAAGGGTAGAAGTTTTCCAAGAACAAGAAATATTATAGCCATACCAAGCGGATACTGGAAAACATTTCTATAGACTGTAACCTTTTCACCTGTTCTTTCTATCTCTGCATCTGAGAGAAGTTCTATGGAAAGGCTGCCAACTGAAAAACCCTCTCTATAATATCTCCCGCTTGTTGTTTCAGCAATAGCGACCAGTAACCTTTCATTAAGCCTTGCAATAACTGTTTCGCCGTATTTATCTTTCTTATAACCTGTAAAAACACCATCTTTTGAAATCAAAGGTATCTGAGAACCTTTTTCACTGCCGATACCAATAGTATATATTTTAATCCCCTGTCTTGCAATATCAACTAATAGTTCGTGAGAAACAGTATCAGGGTCACCGCCGTCTGTTAATATTATCAGCGCCTTTTTTCTATCCTTGCTGTCCTTCAGCATCTTTGAACCTTCATCAAGTGCAGATTCAAGAGATGTCCCTTGATTCCAAAAAACACCCGCATCAACCCTGTCAATGAATGTCTTTACAAGAAAGGCATCGGTTGTCAGGGGTGATAATACAATCGGTTTGGCAGCAAATGCAATAAGACCTATCCTTGCATCTCCTATCTGCTGAATAAGTCTATCTGAAATACCTTTTGCAGTTTCAAGCCTTGATATATTATCAGCATCTTTTGCCGTCATACTTAACGATGCATCTATTATTATGATAACATCCAGTTTCTTTCTTCCCCATGTTACATCCTCTTTTCCGATAAGTGGGGATGCCATAGATATAATAAGAAGAAATATGCCGGTAAGAAAGCATATATTACCATATCCCTTATCCACACACTTCATTCCGAACAGGCTCATGGTTCTTTCCTTGTGCCTGCATCCCCTCATATAAACTATGCGCAGGAAAGGAATTACTATAAGGAAAAATAATATGTAAAGATTCCCAAAACGCATGGATTAAACCTTCATGAATCTTGTATTCAGTAAAATGGTCTCTCCTAAAAACACCCCTATTGCCAAGATTAAAAAATATTTATACACATCCCTGTATTCAACCTTTTCTGATTTGAGTTTTTCCTTTTCAATCTTCTCTATTTCATTATATATATTGAGCAGGTGCTTTGCGTCAGGGATCTTAAAGTGCGTGCCTCCGCTTATCTCTGCAACCTCTTTCAATAAATCAATATCCATGCCCCAGTTTGTCTGTCTCTGGACAAGGTAGTGTTCCACTGCATAGCCTTCCTCTATGGTATAGACCCTCACACCCATTACCCTCGCAGCCTTTGCAGCAGTAACAGGGTCAATGCTTCCTGAATTGTTTATGCCGTCACTTAAAAGTATTATTATCTTACCTCTTCTTGTATCATGCCTTAAAATATCAGTTGCCACTGCAACCGCATCACCTAAGGCTGTGCCGTCAGGCAGCATGCCGAACTTAATGCCATCTATAAAATCAGACAGGACATTATAGTCATCTGTGGGCGGGCACACCATTAGGGCAGCGCCTGCAAACGCAACAAGACCTATGCGGTCATTCTTTCTGCCTTTTACAAACTCCTTTGCTATGGTCTTTACTGCCTTGAGTTTTTGAGCCATCAACCCTTCTTCCTTCATACTGCCTGAAACATCTATTGCAAGCATAATATCAATGCCCTCTTTTGCAAGTCCCTCTGCCCTTGTCATCATCTGCGGTCTTGCAAATGCAATAATAAGCAGAACCAGAACTGCTGCCCATAGATATTTCAATATGGTTCTGTATTTTGATAATCTGGAATTATACCCTTTGAAATTTTTAATGGACGAGAACGGAAGGATAGACCTCTTCTTATTTATCCTGAATCTATACCATATCAGGAAGGGGACTATTAAAACCAATAACAAAAAATATGGGTTTGAGAAAATCATGCCCTGTGATATATCTCAACTGCACTCTTTGCCTTTTCTAACAGAAGTAATGCCTCATTAACAGAAGGTATGAACCCTCCGAATTTAACAATATCACAGTCAAGCAGTATCTCTTTTATGTCTCTTGCGGGTTCTGTTGATTTTAAAAGTTCAACGGTTGTCATGCCTGCCTGGTATATAGATATACCATTTAAAAGAAACTTTTTCACGCATTCTTCAATCATTATGTGAAATGTCCTGAAATCACCCTTTTCAATAAGTCCAAGTTTTTCTATTCTATTAAGTTCTTTTAATGCAACATCTTTTGGACTCAAAGACAGCAATGCTGTCTCCTCGTGCCTTTTTATATTCTTAACCAAATATATAAAGGCATAAGTAATAATAACTGCCATAAGGAAAAGGATGGACAGCAGTATCCACAATACCCCTCCGCTTTTTTTAACCTCTATACTTACAGGTTCTTTTACAGGTTTTATCTCGTTATCTCTCTTGTTTTTTGGCACAACACCCTTTACTGTTATTTTGATTCTTTCGCTTGCTACCTCTCCTTCTTTGCCTTTTATATCCCTGAAATAGACAGTCTGCGGCGGTGCCTCCAGTTCCCCAACCTCATATGCTGCAAGAACATAATCTATCTTATAGGTTATCCTGCCCTTATTTTTAATCTTTTCAATTCCCCTCTGACCAACAAAATCAAATGGTGTAAAATCAGGACTGTCAAGAGGCAGTTCCAGTTCAGTGCCTTTATCAGCGATTACATAGAGCGTATAGATAATCCTGTCCCCAATCAAAACCTCCTTCCTGTCAACCTCTGCATTTACAACGACAGATGCATGAACTGCAGTGATGAGTAAAGAGTAAGGAGTAAGGAGTAAAAACAACAAACATAAGAACATCCAAACCCAAACTCTAAACTCCGAATCCCTAACTCCGAACTCTTTATCCTCTGGCACGTTGTCTCCTGTAAAAAAAATCTTTTATCGGTCTTGCAAAAGGCACATCTGTCCTCAACTCTATATAATCAAGCCCTGCATCCATAAATATCCTATTTCTCTCTTGCCTTTGTTTAAAGGCATTTATATGAAACCAGTCCCGTAAACCCTCGCTTCCTGCATCTATAACCATAGTCTCACCCATCTCATTGTCTTTAAGTTCAACAAAGCCTCTCATGGGTAAATCCGCTTCAATGGGGTCTGTAATAACAATTGGCACAACATCATGTTTTTTTGCAAGCGCCCTTAATTTGAGTTCAAACCCGTCTGCAATAAAATCTGATATTAAAAACACAAGCCCTTTCTTTTTTGCAATCATACTCATTGCATCTATGCCTTTTGAAATATCAGTTTTTCTGGACTTGCACCTGACAGATAAAAGTGCTGCAAGAATTCGGAGTAAATTTTTCCTGCCCTTTTTAATGCTGTGGAATATCTCTACTGTATCTGTAAAACCTATAATGCCCACAGGATTATTCCTCTTTAATGCTATCATCCCTAAAAATGCCACTATCTCAAGGGATAAATCCTGTTTACCCCTCTGCCCCGAACCAAAATCCTGTGAACCGCTCATATCAACAAGAAATATTACAGGGAGTTCCCTTTCCTCTATATATGTTCTTACAAACGGCACTCCCTTCCTTGCTGTTGTATACCAGTCAATACTTCTTACATCATCACCTTCGTTATATTCCCGCACCTCATAAAACTCCATACCGCTGCCTTTAAAAACGCTAAAATATTCCCCAACCATAAAAGAATCAACAAGCCTTCTGGTACGGAGTTCAAGTTTTTTGATGTTTTCTAATATTTCGTGAGAAAGCATAGTTCAACCGTTTGCTCCGAAAATACCTCACAACGGTTGCCTACCCTGCTGGCAAACCGTCTGGATAGTAGGCTTTTAGAGGCAACGGGTTTGCAGGCAGGTAGGCAGCCGCTGTACTAAAAAGATTTTCATGCTCCTTTGTGTCACGAAGGGGCATGAGTGTTTCAACCGTTTTTACGGCACCTTCACTTTTTTCAATATCTCTTTAATCACATCATCCGCTGTCACACCCCTGGCATCTGCCTCGTAAGAAAGAATTATCCTGTGTCTTAAGACATCATATGCAACATCTTTTACATCATCAGGTATTATATATCCTCTTCCCTGTAAAAATGCATTAGCCTTTGAAGCCTTATTTAGAAAGATGGAACCCCTTGGAGACGAGCCGTATTCAATCATATCTTTAACACCATAAGCCTGTCCGTTCCTCGTAGCATGGACTATATTTATAATGTAATCCTTAACTGAATCATCCATATAAATAGTATCCAGAACATCCCTTGCCTTTATTATCTCATCGGATGTGACAACCTTGCTAATCTGTGCGCTGCTGTCTGACATGCATATCTTAAATGGATTATATGCCCCACTGCTTAATGCGTTCCTTTCCATAATCTCCTTCTCCTCTTCCCATGAAGGATAATCAATCCTTATCTTAAACATGAATCTGTCCAACTGCGCTTCAGGAAGTGCATATGTGCCTTCCAGTTCTATGGGATTCTGGGTTGCAAGTATCATAAAAGGCTCGTCAAGGGGATATGTGAAGTTGCCAATCGTAACCTGTCTTTCCTGCATTGCCTGAAGGAGCGCTGACTGCACCTTTGCAGGTGAGCGGTTTATTTCATCCGCAAGGACTATGTTTGCAAAGACAGGTCCCTTTTTAGGGATAAACTCACCTTGTTTGTGGTCATATATAACTACACCGATTAAATCAGAAGGCAGGAGGTCAGGGGTAAACTGAATCCTGCTGAACTGGAGATGCATTACATCTGCAAGTATCTTGATAGTCAAGGTCTTTGCAAGCCCGGGCACACCTTCTATAAGTATATGCTCATTTGTAAGAAGCGCCATCAGGAGGCGGTCTATCATCTGCCTGTGTCCAACAATAACCTTGCCGACCTCTTTCTTTATCCTTTCAAAAAAAACCGCCTCTTCCCTGGCCCTTTTGTTTATTTCAGCATCGCTGTATGGCATATTACTCTCCCCTGTTACTATGGATTACTTCATTGTATCTAAAGTTGACGCTCAAAAATTGCCCAGATGCAAGGCGGAGCAAGGCTTCAAGCGAGGCATACTTTGTAGTATGTTGAGCGAAGAAGCCGCAGCGACAACACAGTAGATGGGCATTTTTCAGCGTCAATCACCCCATCCTCATAACCATCGGCTGATTCAGCATCACTATATAAATAATTGTCAGGCATACAATCAGTATGCTTAATGGAATAAGTCCCCTGCCTGCAAAATCGTTCATAGAAGTTCTGCGGCATAGATAAAGGGCATAGGCAAATCCTGCGATGGCAAAGGCAATCTGGATATAATATATCATATCAAATGATAAAATAGTCTCCAGTCTGTATCCTCTTGTTCCAAATATATCCCATCCCCAGCCAAACGGGTCAGAAGATACTATTATAAGATTCTTACCTTCTCCAAAGAGATGAAAGACATTGTGGCTTAAATGAAAAAGGAGAGCCAATGGTATTAAGGGATATGCAAAGGCAATGAAAGGGTGAGGAGTTAGGAGTGAGGAGCGAGAAGCGAACAAAACAAAAATAAAATATACTAAAATTGTTAATCCCACAAATGCAAAGAGAGCAATTGTTACAAGTGCATAAGGCGCTATCCCGGTATTAAGCATGATTAAATCCGTCCACTGAAACCATGGTGGTATCATTGTAAGACCGTGAAACAGGGTGATTGCAAAGACAACAAGTATCATAAAACTCTCATCCAGCCTTCTGTTAGTGGATGTTGAAAGTTCATGTGTTATTGGTCTTATGTTCAATGCAATATTATCCTTTGGGCATGTCTTTATACACTCTGTGCAAAGGATGCAGTAGGCATTTGTATCCATTGCCTCAGGATATTCAAATACAGGACATCCGTATCCTTTTTTATTGCCGTTTATGCAGTCCTTTGTAAGGCATTCCCTGCAAATAGCCCTGTCCCTTGCCCTAAGTTCAAGTATGGAGAATTTAGAATAAACACCTATCATGCCGCCGATAGGGCAGAGGTATCTGCAAAAACTCCTTCTTTCAAATACAATGGATATCAAGATTGCTGCTATCAGGATAACAATTGCGATGTATGCTGTAACAACAGGGCTTGATACTGCACTAAAGTAAAACTCAGCCCATGTGATAAGCAGAAATGTAATAATCACAGGGTACATATTTCGCAGTGCAACCGGGAATTTCTTATCAAGTCCAAGTCCTGTATCCCTTTTTTTCCAGAATGCAAGCCTTTGGACCCAGTCAGAAACAGCAGCCCATGGACATACAAAACACCATGCCCTGCCCATAAGAGGGAATGTAAATATTATTCCGCCCCACCAGATTGTCCATGTAATAACAGTAGAAATATTACTGCCGCTTAAAGAAGCGCCGTAAAGCCCTGCTGATACTATAAGTGTAAAAATCAGGATAAACGGTAATTGAAGGATAAACTGAAATGCACGCTTTTTAAAAAGAGAGTTTATTGTGCTGTTTTTAAGCAGGTCTGTTTTCAATATTTGCCCTCTTGCTCTTAAAATACTTTCTGCGGCTGACTGCCACGCTGGCAAACCGTTTGGGTGGGAGGCTTTTAGAGGCTACAGGTTTGCAGGCGGGACAGTCAGCCGCAAATATTAACAAGATTTTCATTCCCCTTTGCGGGTTCGCCCCCCCCCAAAAAAATCAACCAGCAGGAGAAATAACCTTTGACTGCTTTTTCTTAAGATGAGCAATTGTAATAACAGAGGCAATGAGTATTACTGAAATAAGTCCAAGAAATATAAGATTGGACTTTGGTTCACCAACACGAATAGGAAACTCAAACTCAATATCCTTGCCGTTACTATTAAATGAGACCTTCACCTTAAAGTCTGACTCATAAGGGAGGTTCGCATAAAATGGATACCTGTTTTCAAAATCCTTTTTAAAGTCATATACCATGTCCTCTTTAAAACTAAAAAGCGATTTTCTGTAAAATACCATCTTGAGCGGTCCCAGATACGGCTTGCCTGCTGCCTTGTCTCTTACTATGGCAACTGCTTTTACCCTTATAGTTGAATCACTCTGCTTATGCTGAAATACGGAAAAGTTTACAATATATCCATCCCTTTCAGAGATGTATTCCTCAGAAGGGTTCTGCGGATAGTGTGTTTGCGCCCCTGCATGAGGGTTTATGATTTTTGCGTGCGCAGCATAAGAGACAGTGAGGAGTGAGGAGTAAGGAGTAAGGAGTAAAAAAAATAAAATAATAATAGCCTTTGCCTTAACTCCTAACTCCAAACTCCTAACTCCAAACTTATATCTGACTGCACTCGCAGGACACTTTGATATACACAAGCCGCAGTTGTCGCATTCCATTCCAATAATATTTTTATGAGGTTCCAGCCCTCTTGGGCACACCTCTGTGCATATCTGACAATTAACAGGACAATTCCTTAAATCTGCATCAACGTTTACAGCACGGATAAAACCGAGCAGGGAAAAGAATGCACCGCCCGGGCATAAATATCTGCACCAGCCCCTTCTGGATACCAGAAGTTCAAACAACAGTAAGAGTAATATCAATACCATTCCAAAACTGAATGCAGTATAGAATATATAAGAATAGATTTCCCTGCTAACAAGGGCATAAGGCAGGATATAGGGAAGGAGTTGAATCCCGAATAAAGAAAGGACGAGCATGGAAAAAAGGACAACATATTTATACCTTCTGTCCATAGTAATATCCAGAATTGGCACCTTAAAACTTTCAAGTTTCTGCCTTGCCTTCTCATTCAGTTCAAATAACAGGTTCATTGGACACACCCAGCCGCAAAATGCCCTGCCAAATATAAAGATAAATACCATTGGTATAATAATAGAAATTGCCAGAGGTATATAAAATGCCTTCCCAGATATAGTGGCTATGACCGCTGCCAGAGGGTCAGTGATATTGAAACCGTATACTGTTAAAGACCAGACACCTCCCTTGAACATGTCAATGTAAGATACAAATTCATCGGCAGCATTAGGTGAGGGAGCCGCAACCTTGTTTATGGCACCGTATAAAATGCCTGCAATATGCCCCTTTTCCTCCATCACCACATCCATAAAATCCTTCTGCCCCTTTGCAGACAGAAGATAACCATAGTAACTCATTATGGTAATGGAGAGGATTACCGCTATGACTGAAATCTGTATAATTTTTCTTATGTATTGAAGCATAAATTAGGTTCTAGGTTTCAGGTTCTAGGTTTCAGGTTTCTGCTTTTACTAACACCTGACACCTAACACCTAACACCTGTCTTTAGTGTCCCGGCGGCATGCCGGGCAGATGCTCATCATATATAGGCATCTGGTAATTTTCATAAAATGCTATTTTATGTTCTTCGCCCCTTGGTATAACCCTTATAGCCTGAGGAACCTGAATACATGACTTTTCACACAAACCGCATCCAACGCATTTATCTGTAACAACAGGCCTTGCCCAGACCTCAAGTTTCAAAGCAATATCAGGAAACGGACATGACTGTTGGCAGAAACCGCAAATTCTATTGTTGTAGGAATAGCATATTGTCTTATCAACAACAGCCCTCCCCATCTTAACCTTGTCAATAATCTTTTTGAAGTCATCTTCTATTTTCTGCAAAGCGCCTGTTGGACAAATCTGACCGCATTTCATACAAAGGATGCATCCCTGTTCCCTTGGTGATATATACGGCGTCCCTATGTTTGTTATGCCGCCTTCAATATCTACAAACTTTATTGCTTTATTCGGACAGACCTCGCCGCATATAAAACACCTTATGCACTGGCCTGTAAATTTGCTTTCAGGAACTGCCCCGGGCGGACGCAGATATACCTTTGCTTTTGCAGCCTTATTCCACAAAAAGCCGCCGAATACTATAGCGCTGCCCAATATGAGAGAACTTTTTAAAAAGAGCCTTCTAGTGATTTTTTCAAACATAATGCGTTTAGAAAAGTCCCCCAGCAAACGGCAAAGTAAAAAGCCACAGATGCAAGGCGGTCGTAGTTTGCCGATTTATCGGCGCCTTTAAATACGCCCATAAATGGGCAATCTACAGGTATGTTGAGCGAAGAAGCCGCAAGATTCCTCGCTTTGCTCGGAACAGGCTCAGCAGATGGGCTTTTTACAAAGCCGTTAAAACAACGGATGGAATGTCCTCCCTGTATCAAACGGCACCTGGTCACCCAGTATCTTCCACTTCCCATCCTCTTTTATAAGGTTGTGCGAACCAAGGCTCCACGAATCAATGATTATTGATTCTTCGGTCTCTCCCGGAATAGGTCTTTTAGGCTTTCCCATAAGGGTGCCTTCGCACCTCATCCTTGCAAAATTGCCTGACGCCTCTATTGAAAATATGGGATGTGAAAGTTCCAGATTTGTAAAGTTCTTAATGATCGTCTCCCACTGCTTTTTAGCATCATTTAAATCCCTGCCTGAATTTATATAATTTTTGGAAAAGGTCTTTATTATACCCTCAATATCACCTTTCCTGGCAAGTGTCAAAAGGTCATCAAATACCGCCTTTATCTCCTTAAATTCC
>MGPS01000026.1:2160-2492 GCA_001797495.1 Deltaproteobacteria bacterium GWC2_42_11 | reverse complement strand
AGATGCACAAATGTCTCGCGCTTTGGTATTTTAATCGGCTCTACTGCAAGAGAAAATACAGGCATTAAAACTATAATCAGCATTAAAACTAATCTTTTCATAAATGTCCCTCCTTTTAATCAGGTTGTAGTTTATCACAACTTAGAACTTCAGCACATCTATATTGCCAGGCTTAAATCCATCATCCTCGCTGTGTCTTCTGCCTTTTGGATGCTCCTTTTTATGCTCCTCCTCTGCCCTTAATGGTTCAACAGTATCAGATATGGCGCGTGATTCTGTTTTATCAACATCAAACTGCCACTGGGGACCCCCTGTTTGAGGTGTTATCTCTG
>MGPS01000026.1:0-2154 GCA_001797495.1 Deltaproteobacteria bacterium GWC2_42_11 | reverse complement strand
CTGCTGCCTCTATCAATGCCTTCTCCCCCTGATACACCATTACAACAGCCTTCTGCGGGACAGGACATATCTCTACACACAGACTGCACCCAACGCATTTATCAGGATGAAATGTCGGCGCATTCGGCATTGGCGCTGTCCTGTCTCCTGTTGTTATTGCCTTGCCTTTATACGGACAGACCTCATAACATGCCCAGCAGAGACTCACCTTTGTCCATGCATAACAGACCCTTTTGTCAAGCAGGGCAATACCCATATTTTGAGGCTGTCCCATAACGAGTTTTTTGAATACAACTTCGGTTTCAGCAGGTATCTTTTCAAGGGCGTCTGTAGGACATATAGCATTGCAGTACTCTTTATCTCTGGTAAGACATAAATCACAGCCTGTGTTCTCAGGGATTATGTATGGTGTATCTGCTGCCCTGCCATTTTCTCTGCCAACAACCTTTATTGCCTGAATAGGACATGCCTCAACGCACAGATAGCACTTGATGCACTTCTTTAAAAAATCTGATTCACCTCTTGCCCCAGGCGGTCTTACAAGAAATTGCTTTCCCTTGCCGCCGCCCTTCATACTCACTATTTTCTGCGAAACTGTCCAGAGCGGCTTGAATCTGTAAGATGTGCCGAAATTAAAAAGGAGCGCAAAAGAGCTGAGTCCTGTAGCAGTAACAAAACCCCTGAAAATATCTTTTATGAAATCCCTTCTGTTTGATTTAGTGTTGTCATTGCCCGACTTGTTCGGGCAATCCAGTTGTAATTTCTTCATATAAATCCTTCCAATCGGGGTTTACTCCTTCAATTAGGTTTAACTTCCATTTTCTATTATATTTTTTTAACCTCTTCTCTCTTTTTATGGCGCTTTCTGGGTCGTTGTGCTGCTCATAATAAATAAGTTTATTTACATTGTATTCTTTTGTAAAACCATCTACAAATTTATTTTTGTGTTCCCAGACTCTTTTAATTAAATCCGATGTGATTCCTATGTACAAAGTTCCATTTCTTTGGCTTGCTAGAATATAAACATAATAATACTTTTCCATTTTTCTGGATTCCCCGGATAAACCGGGGAATGGTAATAGCAATTATATTTTCAATGTAACCCTCAATTACTAACAGTCTTCAATTTCTCATCCTCTTTCTTCTCATCTCTTTCCATCCTCACACCGCCCTTTTGCCATGGAAGCACAAGCGAATACTTGAGCGCATCAGGTTTGCACTTTGAGATGCACTTTCCGCAGTTATCACACTCCATGCCCATCTTGCCCCTCATAGGATCAAGACCAAATTCACATGCAAGGTTGCATTTGCCGCAGTCATCGCATATCTCCCTGTCTATTGTTACCTGAACAAGCCTCTTTGCGCCCATGAGCGACCATAATGCACCGCCCGGACAAAAATATCTGCACCATGCCCTTTGTGATATTGAAATCTCAAATAAAAATATCATCACCAGAACAACCCCTCCAACGCCGACTGAACCGAAATATATCAGGTGTATAAGTTCCCTGTTAAAAAGAATTGGCGGATATATAAATGAAAATACCTGAACGCCGAGAACCAGCGTAAGAACAGCGCCTGCTATCAGCATCATATATTTGTTTAATCTTGCAAAACTTACATTGAATGTATCTACCCCGACCTTCCTCAATATATTGCGAATCTTGCCGTTTAATTCAAACATCAGGTTCATTGGGCATATCCAGCCGCAATAAACCCTGCCCAATAAGACCGTTATGACAACCAGAGGAAGTATGGATATAAATAATTTTGAATAAAAACCTAAACTCCCAAAAAGCGATCCTACAAATGTAAGAGGGTCCGATATATTAAAATCCTTTATAGTTACAGACCAGAAAAGGCTGCCTTTTACTGACCTGGCTACCTTTGCAGTATCTTCACCAAAATATCTGACAAGAGTATCTATCTTATCAAAGAATCTCTGCCACCCTTCACCATCTACCATTGCAAGGCGATAATTTTCTACCAGGACACCATAAAGGCTCACAAATGGGACAACGATTATAAAGATTATCCCTGTTATCTGGATTGTTCTGCGGATGATTTGAATAAGCATGGCAACTCCTAAAGATAGGTGTTAGGTGTCAGGTGTTAGGTGTTAGTAAAACCTGAAACCTGATACCTGTTTTCTAT
>MGPS01000025.1 GCA_001797495.1 Deltaproteobacteria bacterium GWC2_42_11 | reverse complement strand
CCTTCCGAGGATAATAGAACCGCCAATGCCTTTTACATTTGAAGTTGCAATCTGAAGTGATATAAGTAAAAAGATTACTGAAACAGTTATGAGCGAGTATTTTTTTAAAAAAGTCAGCATAATGAAATCCTGCCCCTGAACTATACACAACGTCATAAATAGTTACGCATACAGAGTGTCAGAACAAAGCACGACCCATGCTTCGCGTGGGTACCCCCGGGCGCCGGGGCACTCACGCCAAGTGACGTGGGTCGGGTGAGGAGTGAGACGATTTTTCCCATACGCCGCAACAACGAGCCGAGGAGCCTGTCTGCGTGCAACGCACAGGCAGGCAACGCAGGCATGCAAAGTTATGATGCTCTGTATAACAGCAGTAATATCCTGATCCCTAAAACGGTATGGTGACATCCTTTAATAGTTCTATCTGATCCAGTGCTATCCCGGCACCTTTGACAACGCATCTCAATGGTTCCTCTGCGGTGGTTACAGGGAGTTTCGTCGCCTCTCTCAGTATAACATCCATGTTTCGGAGGAGAGCGCCCCCTCCTGCAAGCATTATCCCTTTATCCACAAGGTCTGCGGCAAGGTCTGCGGGGGTCTGTGCCAGCACCTCTTTTACTGCATCAACTATGGCATTTATCGGCTCTGTTAAAGCCTCTCTCACCTCTTCGTCTGTTATCTCCATTGTTACAGGTATACCCGTAACAAGGTTTGTCCCTTTAACCTCCATACTCCTCTTTTCATCGTCAGGCATTGAGATGCCAAGGGTTATCTTTATATTTTCTGCCGTGCTGATACCTATAGAGAGGTTGTGTTTCCTCCTTAGGTATTGTGTTATTGCATCGTCCATTTTATCCCCCCCGACCCGTATAGATTTTGCCCTTACTATGCCTGCAAGGGATATGACTGCTATCTCTGTTGTGCCGCCGCCTATATCAACAATCATGTTGCCTGACGGCTCTGTTATGGGGAGTCCGGCACCTATCGCAGCAGCCATCGGCTCTTCAATCAGATACACCTCGTTTGCCCCTGCTGACTGCGCAGATTCCCTTACCGCCCTTTTTTCAACCTGTGTGATACCTGATGGGACACCGATAATTATCCTCGGACGAACAAAAAATGTCCGGTTGTGTACCTTCCTGATGAAATACTTGAGCATCTCCTCAGTAACTTCAAAGTCCGCTATCACGCCGTCTCTCATTGGTCTTATAGCCTGTATATTCCCCGGTGTCTTGCCAAGCATCGCCTTTGCCTCTTTGCCAACAGCAATAACCTTCCTGCCTCTCCCGTCTTTTTTGACTGCCACTACAGACGGCTCATCACATATAATCCCCTTACCTTTTGCATAGATTAATGTACTTGAAGTACCGAGGTCTATTGCAAGGTCGTTCGAAAATAAGCCCAGAAGGTAGTTGAAAAACATATTAAGATTACTCCCTAAGTGCACCTTGTAAGATGCATTTCTACAGTAAATTTAGGTGATACTAGCAAAAAAAATAAGGCATAGCAAGGGCATTTTGAGGGATTGTCAATTTATACAATTTATACTTGACATTTATATTCTAACTGTTTTATGGTTAGCACACTTTTTTGACTGAAAAGGGGGTAACGGGATGCTCCTTTCTTATCTGCCGGTCATTATCATGTTCGGTTTTGTACTGTTTCTTGCCTCTGCAGTCCTGTTTGTAAATAAGGTAGTAGGTCCAAAAAACCCGTATAAAGAAAAACTCTCACCGTGGGAATGCGGAATGGAACCTATCGGTGATGCAGACACAGGACACTTCAGGGTTCACTTCTTTGTTATAGCAATCTTATTCATAGTGTTTGATGTTGAAACCCTCTTTCTTTTTCCATGGGCAGTTGTTTTGAAAAAGATAGGGCTTTTTGCATTTGTTGAGATGTTTATATTTATTTTTATCCTTGCAATAGGACTTGTCTATGCATGGGCAAAAGGGGCATTGGAATGGGTATAGTGAAAAACCCTCTTGAAAATGTAGTTCAGTTTACCACCCTTGACGCTATCGTTGATTTAACAGGCAGAACAGCTGCTAATGTGACAAGGGCTGTAAAGGCAGACAGAATAATCAATGAGGTGGTTAACTGGGGAAGAAGGTCTGCACTTTGGCCCATGACCTTTGGCCTCGCCTGCTGTGCCATAGAGATGATTGCTGCAGGATGTTCAAGATATGATACAGACAGGTTTGGGATTATATTCAGACCATCGCCGAGGCAGAGCGATGTCATAATTATTGCAGGCACAATGACAAAAAAGATAGCGCCTGCTGTTAAAAGGTTATACGACCAGATGGCAGAGCCTAGATGGGTTATTGCGCTTGGAGGCTGCGCATCTTCAGGAGGGCCTTTTAATACATATTCTGTTGTTCAGGGTACAGACCTTGTTATACCTGTTGATGTATATATCCCGGGCTGTCCACCGAGACCCGATGCCCTTTTATATGGTTTTATGCAGTTGCAGGAGAAGATCAGAAGAGAGATGCCGTCAATATGGGCAAAGTACGAGGTTAAAGGCTAATGTCTGACACCATCCAGCAGGATTCTGTTTTAATAAGAAAAGTTAAAGATAAGTTCGGGCAATCCGTTATTGATACTGCGGTTTTCAGAGATGAAGTAACTCATGTTATTAAAAAAGAAAGCCTTCTGCATGTTTCACGGTTTTTAAGGGATAACCCTGAGATGCAGTTTAATTTTCTTGTAGATGTTGTTGGTGTTGATTATCTCCCTCAAAGACCCCGTTTTGAAGTCGTTTATCATCTGTATTCAATTCCTAAAAAACACAGGCTTCGTTTGAAGATAAAAGTTGATGAAAATGAAAATTGCCCTTCAGTTACTTCTGTATGGAAATCAGCAGACTGGGCAGAAAGAGAAGTATTTGACATGTTCGGTATTGTATTTGATAACCATCCAAGTCTAAAAAGGATTTATATGCCGGAAGACTGGGATGGTTTTCCTTTAAGGAAGGATTATCCGTTAAGGGGATATAAAGACCAGTATAATCCGTATGGGGAAGAGAAACCGTGATGCGTGAGCGTGATGCGTAAGAAAAACCGTGTGCGTTATACGTTATGCGTGATGCGAAAAGGCAAAAATATTTTTACGCATAACGCACACGTATAACGGCGTTTAAATAACATGGCAAACCACGAAGACATAGTTACAACCAAAGAGATAACGTTAAGCATGGGTCCGCAGCACCCGTCTGCACACGGAGTCCTTCACCTTGTCCTTGATATGCAGGGTGAAAGAATCTTAAAGGCATCACCTGATATAGGCTACCTGCATAGAGGCACTGAGAAGATCGCTGAAAATCTCCTCTATTTCCAGTTTGTCCCTTATACAGACAGGCTGGATTATATGTGCGGTATGACAAATAACCTGGCATATGTCCAGGCTGTTGAAAAACTCCTTGAGATTGAAATGCCTGAAAGGGCTAAATACATAAGAGTTGTTGCAGCAGAGATGTCCAGAATAGCAGGACACCTACTTTCTATCGGTGCATGGGCGCTTGACCTTGGCGCTATGACTGTCCTTCTTTATGCATTCCGCGAAAGGGAGATGGTTCTGGATTTATTTGAGATGCTGTGCGGTGCAAGGATGACCTTTAATTATTTGAGGGTCGGCGGCGTGAGGAGAGATGTTACGCCTGAATTTAAGGAAAAGTGCCTTGAGTTTGTGAAACTTTTCCCGTCAAGGATAAACGATTATGAGCAGTTATTAACAGGTAACAGGATATGGCTGAAAAGGAATAAGGGTGTCGGCGTTATATCGGCAGAAAACGCTATAAGCCTTGGTTTGAGCGGACCCAATATAAGAGGCAGCGGTGTTAAATGGGACATAAGAAAGGATGAGCCGTATTTAGTTTATGACAGAATTGATTTTGATATTCCAACAGGTGAAAACGGAGACTGTTTTGACAGGTACATGGTAAGAATAAATGAAATGAGACAGTCAGCAAGGATAATTGAACAGGCGTTAACACAAATACCTGATGGTGACTGCTGTGCAGACACACCGGAAATAGTCCCCCCAAAGAGGAAAGATATAGAGACAAACATGGAATCCCTCATCCATCACTTTAAACTTATATCACAGGGTTTTAAAACTCCAAAGGGCGAAGTATATTCCAGCATTGAAGCACCAAAAGGTGAACTTGGTGTTTATATCGTGAGCGATGGCTCTGAAAAACCATTCAGGTTAAAATTAAGGGTTCCGTCTTTTGTGAATCTGCAGTCTGTTGATACCATGTGCAAGAACCAGTATTTTGCGGATGTGATTGCAATAATATCAAGTTTGGATCCTGTTTTCGGAGAGGTGGATAAGTAAAAATTGGGTCAAGGGTCAGGGGTCAAGAAGATAATAAACTTGCCTCTTTCAAAAACTATGCTTTCAGATAAATCTAAAGAAGAGATAAAAAGGGTATTAAATAAATATCCCAATAAACGCTCTGCGGCAATGGATGCGCTCCGCATCGCTCAGAATGAAACAGGCTGTCTTTCAGGTGATGTAATGCAGGAGGTCGCAGGTATACTTGGCATGCCTGCTCCACAGGTAAATGAGGTTGCTGCATTTTATACAATGTATAATAAAAAGCCTGTGGGTAAATATCACATACAGGTATGCACAAATGTTTCCTGCTCACTTTTGGGTGCAGAGCATATCGTTGAATTTTTATCAAGAAAACTCGGTATAAAAAAGGGTGAAACTACCCCTGACAAAAAAGTTACACTGTCTGTTGTTGAGTGCCTCGGCTCATGCGGCACAGCACCGATGATGCAGATAAACGATGATTATTACGAAGATTTGACGGATGAAAAGATAGAGGAGATTTTGAGTAAACTGCCGTGATGGGCACAGGGGGACAGTCCCCACACACGCATCACGCACACGCATAACGGCTTTTTATATGTTTGAACCTATACTTTTAAAAAACATAAACACCCATGATTCCCACAGGATAGATGTGTATCTTAAAAACGGCGGGTATCAGGCGCTTGCAGCAGCACTCAAGATGCAGCCTGATGGAATTATCCAGACCGTAAAGGATTCGGGTTTAAGAGGCAGGGGCGGCGCAGGATTTCCAACTGGTCTAAAATGGAGTTTCATTCCAAAAGACCCTACAATACCAAAGTATCTTTGCTGCAACGCGGACGAAGGCGAGCCGGGAACATTTAAGGACAGGGTTATTATTGAAAAAGACCCCCATCAACTCATTGAAGGGATGATTATAACATGCTGCGCAATTGGTGCAAAGGTGGCATACATATATATCAGGGGCGAATTTGTATTTGGTGCAGAGAGGCTTAAGACCGCTATAGATGAGGCATATCAAAAAGGGTATCTTGGCAAAAACATACTCGGGTCAAATTTTAACTGCGATATCTATATCCACAAAGGTGCAGGTGCATATATATGCGGTGAAGAGACTGCACTCTTGGAATCAATAGAGGGAAGAAGGGGACGTCCCAGAATAAAACCGCCATTTCCTGCACTTGCAGGACTTTATGCAAAGCCTACTGTCATAAACAATGTTGAAACGCTTTCGTGCATATCGCACATTGTAAATAGAGGTGCAAAATGGTTTGCATCCATTGGTCCTGAAAAAAGCCCTGGGCCAAAACTATTTGGCGTGAGCGGTCATGTTAATAAACCAGGGATGTATGAACTCCCAATGGGGACAACCGCAAGAGAAATTATATATAACCATGCAGGCGGGATAAGGGATAGCAGGAAACTCAAGGCATTTATACCCGGCGGTGTTTCAGCGCCGATGCTTACTGAAAGGGATTTGGATACCCCAATGGACTTTGACAGCCTTGCTGCAAAAGGCACGATGCTTGGTTCAGGCGGCATAATCGTCATGGATGAGACAGCCTGCATTGTAAAGGTGGCAATGAGGACAATGGGATTTTTCCGGCACGAATCCTGCGGCAAATGCACGCCTTGCAGAGAAGGGACTGACTGGACATACAAGGTATTGCAGAGGATTGAGCGGGGTGAGGGGAAGGAAGGGGATGTAGAACTCCTTGAAAAACTCTGCGGGAATATCTTTGGCAGGACATTCTGCCCCCTTGGAGATGGCGCTGTTATGGCACTCCGTGGGGCGTTAAAGCATTTTAGGGATGAATTTGCTTATCATGTGAAGAATAAAAGGTGTATGGGTTAGGTGATGGATAATTGGTAAGCGAAAAGCGAAAATTGTAAAACTAATATACCTTTGTTTTTAGTTTTTCGCTTTGTACTTTTCACTTTTAAATTATGGCAACTGTAAAGATAAACGGAAAAGAAATCACAGTAGAAGACGGCACGCTTATCTTAGATGCTGCAAGGCAGGCAGGGTTTGAGATACCCACATTCTG
>MGPS01000024.1:43129-52424 GCA_001797495.1 Deltaproteobacteria bacterium GWC2_42_11 | reverse complement strand
TGAGGGGATTGCCATATACTTTTTTTTGCTGGGTATTAGTATTGGTGTATGTGTGGTGTCAACATTTGGTTGGGTTTTTGGAATCGCTAGATATAAACAGGTGGGGTTACTTTCCAGTATATTTGCCATTATTGTCCTTCTTATAATACCGCCATTTTTAATAGCAGACCTTGGAAAACCCTTCAGGTTCTTTTATCTGTTCATGCCTGGATACTGGCACGCAACATCCCCTATGTCATGGGGGGGTGCATTTCTGACATTCTACATGACTTTTATGGCTATCTATGCATGGTTCATCTATAAAAATAATCCGAAATGGGCAAAGGTCTTCGGACTTCTGACACTGATACTTGCCATATCACTGCGGTGGTATACAAGTGTTGTGATGCAGTTAAATCCAGCAAGAGGTTTAAATCATACTGCCCTTGCCCCTTTAGTATTTTTTGCCAGTGCATTTATATCAGGAACTGCTGTGCTTGCAATAATCTTCTGGTTAAAAAACCTTTTGAAATTGGGGGATCGTATAGATGATTCTGTTATTATAGAACTCGGGAGGATAATGGTTTACGGCATGACATTTGAAATCTTCTTTGCGTTCAGCGAATATATGCAGATGGTTTACGGCACTGAAGAGGAATTTGTAAATCTTAAATACATACTGCTGGGAGTGATGAAAACCAACTATTTTCTGGTTGGTCTCGTGGTATCGTTTGTTATTATGACATTTACACCTATAAGAAAAACAGTTGGCGGTGTTGTGTTTGCTTCTATATTGGTACTAATCGCTGTATGGGGTATTATTCATTCGTGGGTGTATGGAGGGCAGTATCTGCAGACATTTTTTTAATGACGGCTTTGTAAAAAGTCCATCTGCTGCGTTGTCGCTGCGGCTTCTTCGCTCAACATACTGTAAAAGTATGCCTCGCTTGAAGCCTTGCTCCGCCTTGCATCTGGAACTTTTTACTTTGCCGTCTGTTTTAATAACAGTATTTTTAATGGGGTAATTGTAGATGCCAAAACTTACTAGAAGAAATTTTCTAAAATTCGGCGCTGCGACGGGAACACTGCTTGCAGGCGGTTCTAAAACTTTGCAGGCAATGGAACTTAAATTTGGCGGAGAAGACCGTCATCAAATCAGACCGTTCCATCCAAGGGCAACTTACAATTATATTTGCAGCCTCTGCCCATACCACGACTGCGGTATTGCATTTGTAGAGGGCGGCAAAGTAGTAAAACTTGAAGGTAATCCTGACCATATTGCAACAAGAGGCAAATTCTGTCCAAAAGGTATTGCAGGTCTTTTGGCAGTATATGACCCTGACAGGGTTCTATATCCTTTAAAAAGGGCAGGGAAAAGGGGGGAGGGGAAGTGGAAAAGAATCACATGGGATGAGGCAATAAAAGAGATTTCAGGCAATATAAAGTCTGCAATGGACAGTAATGCAGTTAAAGAGATTATTTTAAATACAGGAGAATACAGGGATAGTGCTGTGATAAGGTTTATGCAGACTATAGGCTCTGAAAGTGTATTCAGAAGCAGACTCACCTCATTAAGCAACCCTAATAAAAATAAGGCGCTTCTGGATACTGTTGGCGTTGATACATTAACCCCTGATTTTGCAAACTCAAGGTATGTGCTGAACTTCGGCGCAAATATTATAGAGACGGCATTCCCATTTGCCCAGAGGCTAACTGATGCAATCGTTGAAAAGAGGCTGAAACTTGTAACATTTGATGTGCGCCTTTCAAATACAGCAGGCAGAAGCGACGAATGGTTCCCTGTATCACCTGGCACAGACGGTATTGTTATGCTTGCAATGGCAAATGTAATTATGCAGGAAAGGCTTGCTGATACTGAATTCTTAAAGAACTGGACAAACTACCCTATAGACAAACTGGCATCTTATCTGAAACAGTGGACGCCTGAACTTGCAGAAGAAAAGAGCGGTGTAAAGGCAGATGACATAAAAAGGATTGCAATAGAGTTTGCAGATACAAAGCCTGGAATCGTATTTACAAATAACGGTATTTCATATCATTTGAATGGCACGGAAAGTGAAAGGGCAGCAGTGCTTCTTTCTGCTGTTACAGGAAATATAGATGTAAAGGGCGGCTTATGCCTGCCAAAGAAGTTTGAGATTCAGAATCCAAGGCTGAAGGCTGAAGGCGGAAGGCTAAAGGCTAAGAATATGAATTATCATCTTCCGTTTAAAATAAAAGATGGAAGTCAGAAAGTAGCGGTGCTTTTAAATTATATGAGTAATCCTGCATATTCATCACCTGCAGCAAGCGTGTGGAGGGATGTATTGAAGGATGAAAAACTTGTGCCGTTTATTGTTGAGTTCAGCCCGTTTATGAGCGAGACAGGAGAACTTGCTGATATAATCCTTCCAGATGTGGTTTCTATAGAAAGGCATGATGTTGTGAGCAGTCCGACTGCACTAAAACCATGGGTTGGTGTTACAACACCGATTTTAAAGCCGCAGGGTGAGGCAATGGATGTGAGGATGGTGATTCAAAAAATAGTAAAGGAGATCGACCCTGATGGCAAAGGGATTGCCTCTCAGTGGGCATTTAATGACGAGGCAGAGTGGGTTAAAAAACAGATTAAGGAGACGCCTGAATTAAAGGACAAGTATGAGGATATTATGGATAAAGGCATGTATCCTGTTTACGGAAAACTTGATTCAAAGGGCAGAAAGATTGTTGATGAGAATGGCAAGGCTGTTGATGGCGATTATGGTGTATATAAGAAAAGCGGTTTCCCCACATCTTCAAAGAAGATTCAAATACATGAAAAAAAGGGACAGTCCCCTTTAACGGCGCTCCCTGCATGGCAGGAAAATCCAAAGCACAAGGGATTAAAAGAAGGGGAATTCGTTTTAACAACATTCAAGTGGGCATATCATACAAATTCAAGGACTGGAAATCTAAAGTATCTTTCTGAAATCATACACTCAAATCCTGTATGGATAAATAAAAAAGAGGCTGTAAAATTGGGTATTAAAGATGGTGGTCTCGTGAGGGTTATCAGCCCTGTTGGGCATATAGTTACAAAGGCATTTGTTACAAATGGTATAAATCCAAAGAGCGCTGCTATTTCAGCATCTGTTGGCAGATGGGCTTATGGCAGGGTTGCAATGGCTAATCCTGCAAGAAAACCTGAATTTGAAACAGGACTCCATGACCTTGATATAGATGATAACCTCTGGTGGCGGGACAAGGGTGTCAATCCCAATGATATTATGCCTGTTTCTGTTGACCCGGTTGGCGGCGGGCAGGCATGGTTTGATACAGTTGTGAAGATAGAGCCTGCAAAACCCGGTGATAAATACGGCGATGTAAAGGTGGATAATGAAAGGCATGTAAGTATATATAAGGAAACTGATGGGGTCATGGGTCAGGGGTCAGGGGGCAAGGCATGACAAAGAAGGGTTTAATCTTATCAATAATAATAGGCATTGTCCTGTTTTTTGTTATACATGCGGGCATAAGATATGCCCAATACAGGACAAATGATATAAGCTTATGTCTTGTATGCCATGAACTTTTTGTTCCGTATGATGAATATAAGGGCGCTGACTATAACAGGGATTGGTCAGGTGTTGGAATAGGCTGTGCAGAATGTCATATGTACCCGTATGAAGAGTTCAAGAAATCACCTCATTATGCAAATGCAGCAGGCTTAAGACCATCCTGCACTGCATGTCATGAACCCCATTCATTTACACGGATAGTCAGATATAAATTTATTTATATAAACAAGGGTGGTTATGGAGAAAGTCCCTTCCATAAGTTATCAAATTCTCTAAGGGATAAACCTGAATGGGATGAGATAAGGGCAAAACTGGCAAAGAAAGTAAGAGATGATTTCCTTAAAACCAACAGCCAGAAGTGCTGGGACTGTCATGGGGCAAGGTTTGATGTAAGATTGAAGAACCTGAAGGTGCATAAGAGAGCGATAGAGAAGAAAAAGATAGAAAGACTCAACTGCATAGAATGCCATTATAATCTCGTCCATGCAGAGGTGCCCTGGCCTGAAATGGAAAAATCAGGCAAGTAAGCATTCCTACCACAAGTAAACATTCCTCAAGTAAACATTCCATCTGAAAATATCTTTTTGCTGTTGCTGCCTGCCCCGCCTGCAAACCCGTAGCCTCTAAAAGCCTCCCACTCAAACGGTTTGCCAGCGGGACATGCAGCAACAAGATTTTCATGCCCCTTTGTGCCGATAGGTCGGCATGAGCGTTTCATAAGTAAACGGTAATGTATTCTCTTCTGTATAAATTTTATTGATACATAAAATTCCTATTGACAACAGCGCTATGCCAGATATATACTCTGCTACCAATTATACAGAGCGTCATCACTTTGCATACCTGCGTTACTCCTCGGTTCATCGTTGCGGCGTATGCTGAAAAATACGCCTCACTCTTCACCTTCGTTGCGCCTTGGTCTGCTTTGTTCTGACGCTCTGTATGCGACTTTATTTATATCGTTGTGTATAATAAAAATTGTGGGGGTATTATGATTAAGGATAAAAAAGATAAAGATAGGAGTATAGACTTTTCAAAAAGGTTATTTCTTAAAAGGACTTTAGCAGTAGGTATTGCAGCATCAGCAAGCGCTGGGCTTACGAAGATGGTTGCTTCAAGTGCATCTGAAAATATCAGTAGGAGAAGGGCTGCATATATAAGTGATGAACTTCAGCAGGAAAGGGTAATGTCTAATCAGCAGTATGTCCTCATGACAGACGAAGAAAAAAGAGATATGCTGAAAGAAATCTTGGATAACTATAAAAAATTGGCTTAAAACCTTTAATATTCAGGGGGAAGTGATGTCAGAAGAGATAAAAGAAACAGGCAAAGAAGATGCTAGTGGGAATGAAACCCGCCGCAACTTTTTAAAAGATATGGGCACTGCTGCATTGGCAGGCGCAGCAGCGCTTATGACAGACTCTGATGATGCAGAGGCAAAATCAACTTGGGCAGAGTGGTTCCAGAAGAACTGGAGACTGATGACTGATGAAGAAAAGAAGGATGCTATTGCAAGGCTGGAAACAAGATATTCAGAAGAATACGGCAAAAAGGTAACAGTTGACGGCTCTCCTGCAATGAAGAGTGTCCTTTTTGGTTATGCCTTAAATATACAGAAGTGTATAGGCTGCAGGAGATGCGTCTATGCCTGTGTAAAGGAGAACAACCAGTCCCGCCATGATACTGAAATCCAGTGGATAAGGGTTATAAGGATGGAGAAACAGAATTTCCTTCCTGATGATATGAATAAAGGTTACCCGCCTAGTGCAAAAGAACCATTTGGTATTCAGGTCGGAGGTAATGCCCATAAACCAGCAGGCGTTACATTGGAAGGGCAGCACTATTACCAGCCTGAATTGGTTCCTGAAAAGGATGCATTCTATTTCCCGATACAGTGCATGCAGTGCGAAAAACCGCCTTGCGTAAAGGTCTGTCCTGTAAGGACGACATACAGAGACCCTGACGGCATAGTTGTTATTGACTATAACTGGTGCATAGGGTGCAGGATGTGCATGGCAGCATGTCCATATTGGGCAAGGAGGTTCAATTGGGGCGACCCGAACCTTCCAAAAGAGGAGATGAACCCAAACACACATTATCTCGGAAACAGGCCCCGAATGAGAGGTGTTGTTGAAAAGTGCACATTCTGCATACAGAGGTCAAGGAAAGGTAGATATACTGCATGCGTTGAGGTCTGTCCTGTCGGCGCAAGGAAGTTCGGCAACCTGTTTGACCCGAATAGTGAGGTAAGGCAGATACTTGAGAGAAAAAAGGTCTTTAGATTAAAGGCTGAACTCAACACTTATCCAAAATTCTTCTATTTTATAGATTAAGAGGGGCATTATTATGCAAACAAAAATACAATTTGTGCGAGATTTTTTCTGTTATGCCTTAAAAGGCGACTCAAGGTATTATACATGGCTGGGGATACTTGGCATATTGGTAATACCATGGGCATACGGAAGTTACGAACAATTGATAACCAACGGCTTGATTGTTGCAGGATTTACTGACCAGATATCATGGGCAATGTATGAAGGCAATTTCATATTTCTGGTTGGTGTGGCTGCTGCTGCTGTTACAGTAGTCTTTCCATATTATGTATATTCATCGCCTCAAGATAGAAGGGGAACCGTAAAATCCCTTAAAAATGTTGTGCTTATCGGTGAAATGCTTGCGATCACTGCAGTCACAATGGTTATGCTGTTCATTATCTATCACATGGGGAGACCTGACAGGCTCTGGCACATAATACCCGGCATCGGCATATTCAACTTCCCTAATTCAATGCTTACATGGGATGTTCTGGTGCTTAACATTTATCTCGTATTAAATATTGCATGCGGTTTCTACAATATGTATAAGAGATATACAGGCGAGCCCATGAATGAGAACTTTTATAAGACACTTGTATATATAGCCATTCCATGGGCGCTTAGCATCCATACTGTAACCGCATTCTTAATCAACACAATGCCTCCGAGACCAATGTGGTTCCATTCTATGATGCCGATAAAGTTTATTTCAACGGCATTTGCAGGCGGTTCAGCCATTATAATTGTTGCACTCCTTGTTTATAGAAAATATACAAAACTGGAGATACCTGATAAGGCAATCAATTTCATATCACAGATAACCGTGTGGTGTCTGGGGATTGCGTTATTTCTGATTATGTCAGAGATTGTTACTGAACTCTATCCATCTACAGAGCATTCCTTTCAGATAAAGTATTCACTCTTTGGCATGTTTGGTTTATCAAAACTGGTGCCGTGGATGTGGGCATCTCTTATAATCTTAATTGTTTCCTTTATCCTCCTTATGATACCGTCTGTAAGAAAAAATTATACTGTGCTGCCTGTAATATGCGTTATCTTGTTCATCGGTATATGGATTGAAAAGGGTATGGCGCTTGTTATCCCGGGCATGGTGCCTTCCCCTATAGGCGAGTTTTCAGAATACACACCCACATGGATTGAGATATTCATAACCGCAGGGAACTGGGCAATCGGGCTTATCATGTTTACCATTTTATCAAAAGGCGCTGTAGGTGTTATGATTGGTGAGGTAAGGCATCCGAGCGCTGTTGGAAAGGCTGTAGAGCATCACTAATACAAAGGCATTAAATTAATATCATATAAAGAGGGTAATGGAATGAAGAGAGGCAGATTTTCTAAAATAGTTTTTATCATACTGCTGCTTGGCGGGGCAATATCAGCAGGTATTGTTTACTCCCAGCAGGGCGAACAAATTCCTGCGCCGCCTGAACCTGCAAAAGAAGAAAAACCTGCAGAGGAGGCAAAGGCACAGACACCGCAGATTGTAACAGACTGTTTTGAGAGCAGATTGCCTCAGGAAGATGGGAAAAGTTATACAAAGGTTACAAGGGTTGAAAATACTGTGCAGCAGTACGGCTGGCCTAATGTAAAATGTTCTCAAACAACAGGCGGAGTCCTCTGGTGGGGAGACCCATTTGATGGAACAGCGCCAATGGGCGATATGCCTGTATTGGCAAACGATGATTATTCAAAAGGTGATTATGCAAAAGAAGAGGCTGTTGTAAAACCCCGACAGTCACAACTTATGTATTTCAATCTTGATCCTAATAAAAATTGTGCGCTTTGTCACGATGGCAAGATTGTGCCGTTCCCAAAGGACAAAAAACCAAGAAAACTTGCTGCACATCAGGATGTAGTTGCTGATTCCATGCAGTTGATGCACGGAAGGGCAGCATTCTGGTGTCTTGACTGCCATAATCATACAAGCAGAAAGACAAATGCTTTGATAGACCACTGGGGGAATGAAATATCATTTAACCAGCCGCAGAAACTGTGCGGCAAATGTCATGGCGAGGTTTATATAGACTGGAGGCTTGGAATCCATGGAAAAAGGATTGGCTCATGGGTTAGCGGCGGCAAAAAGAGGTGGTGGGTATGCACAGAGTGCCATAACCCGCATACAGTTCAGGTAAACAGGTTCCAGCCTATTAAACCTGAAACAGCGCCTGTACTGCCAAAGGGCATGAAGAATGCAAACCATGAACAAAGCCAACATGATGATGGACATGACACCACACCTAAAGGTGCAGCAGGACATTAAATATACACAGCGACATAAATAGTTGCGCATACAGAGCGTCAGAACAAAGCAGACCAAGGCGCGACGAAGGTGAGGAGTGAGAGGCGTATTTTTGGCATACGCCGCAACAACGAACCAAGGAGCAACGCAGGTATGCGAAATTATGACGCTCTGTATAGAATATCTTAACTATACTTGACTTGAAAGGCAGGAAACGCACCTCCTGCCTTTTTTATTTTGTCTCGAAAATGTTTTTCCTTTTTGCGCCTGCCTGCCCCGCTGGTGGCACAGGCTTCCGCCTGTGATGACAGGCAAGATGCCTGTCCCACCACACCAGCAGGACAGGCAGGCGCAAATGTTAATAGGTGTGAGGGTGAGATAGGGCTCAAGAGAGTTTATCACTAAAATATCGTGATGCGTGGCTGTTAGCCATAACGGTCACAATTAGTAACTTATGACTACAAAATGGATTGAAATAAAAATAGACATCCCATCAGAAAATGCAGAGGATGTATCTGTGCATCTCATAGATTTGGGTTCCAATGGTGTTATAACTCAAGATAAAGAATCAGACAAGACCTCTCTTACCGCCTGTTTTCCGAGTGAAGAAGCATTATATAAAACAGCAGAAATAAAAAACCACCTTGATAATCTTGGTCTGAAATATGACATTACCTCAAAAGACCTTAAAGATACTGACTGGGAAACTAATTGGAAAAAATTTTTTAAACCCGAAAAGGTTACAGACAGGATTGTTGTTAAACCGACATGGGAAGATTATGAGTCAAAAGGAAGCGAGATAGTAATTGAGATAGACCCCAAAATGGCTTTTGGCACAGGCACGCACCAAACTACAAAAGGGTGTCTTAAACTCATTGAAGAGGCTGTCTCAAGAGGGAATATCTTATCTATGCTGGATGTAGGCACAGGCTCTGGCATACTTGCAATTGCAGCAGCAAAATTAGGGATTCCAAAAACTATTGCTATTGACACGGATAAAGAAGCCCTGAAGGTTGCTAATGAAAATATATCTCTTAATAAAGTAGAAAACTATGTGCGCACAGCAGCAATTACCATTGACAGGATTGCAGTCAGGTTCAATCTTGCAGCAGCAAACATAACAGCAGATGAGATTGTGAAACTGTCCTCATATCTTAAGGACAGGATTGATAAAGGCGATTATC
>MGPS01000024.1:31872-43104 GCA_001797495.1 Deltaproteobacteria bacterium GWC2_42_11 | reverse complement strand
TCAAAAAGAAGCAATCAGAGACTCTTTTAAAGACCTTGCCCTTGAAAAAGAACTGATAGACGGGGAGTGGGTTTCTTTGCTTTATAAGAAAACTGATTAGACTTTTTTTCTGCCTGCCAGCATTATATACACTGCCTGAACCCCCCTCATTTTATCAATCTGACCATGATTGTCAAGATGACAAGAAAAATATCTGCCGCCTCAGTTATACCGACACCAAAGCACATTAAAAATTCTTAATAAATCAATTCGTTATAAATTTAATTTTTATAATTAGCATTTGGCATATGATTTGCTTTCTAAAGAAAAGGCAAGGCAAAAGTGCAGCATCTATCTCTGTATCAATCTGCTCCTGCCAAAAAAGGCAGTAAAGATATTTCTTTACTGCCTTTTGCCTTTTTATGGTATTTATATTATAATCCGGAAGAGACAGAGAGTAAAGACAGGTAAAGGGTAAAGATATAGGTAAAGGTATAGAAAATACAGGTAGAGATTAGAAAAAATCTTTTCTTTGTCTTTACCTGTTTCATCTCTACCTGCTTTTCACGCCTGTCTTTACTCTACCTTTACCTCTACCTGTCTCTACCTGTTTTACTGAAGAGAAGAATGAAGATTCGTGATATTATAAAATTGATAGAAAACGATGGGTGGTATCAAGTTGATACGAAAGGAAGCCATCGTCAATATAAACACCCTGTGAAGTCAGGCAGGGTAACAATTGCCGGTCATCATGGCGATGATTTGGCGCCGGGAACTCTCAACAGTATTTTGAAGCAGGCTAAATTGAAGGAGGTAAAATAAAATGCATCGTTTTCTTGTTGTAATTGAAAAGGCAGATGGAAACTATTCTGCATATTCACCCGATCTGCCCGGATGTGCAGCTACGGGGGCTACACGTGAAGAAGCAGAGCAAAATATGCATGAAGCCATTGAACTGCATTTGCAGGGGCTAAAGGAGGATGGGCTGCTTATCCCTCAGTCAACTTCGTTTGCAGAGTATGTTGCCGTCAGATAGGCTTTGCCCACCAAAGATGTAGCGGTGCGATTTATCGCACAGGAGCGATAGGCAGGACATTCTGTGCCCTTTGAAAATGCCTCTTCTTTTGTCATTCCCACGAAACCTGTCCCTGCAAGTTTTAAGCAGGGAGTGGGAATCCAGAAGGCATTGAAAACACCTGTCTGCCTGACAGGCAGGCTAGATTCTGGTGGGACAGGCATCTTGCCTGTCATCACAGGCTGGAAGCCTGTGCCACGGGAATGACCATTAAGACCGTTTTATGTGGCGGCGGGAGTTTCCTCCTGCCGCCTTGCCTTGATTGCTGTCAGGAGGAAACTCCTGACAGCACAGGCAGTCTGAACCAGCGAGAGAAGATTTCAATGGATACTGCTATTAAGGACATATCCGTCGTCCAAAAAACAGGAAAACTCAGCAGGAAACTCAGCATCCTTGTTCTATTCATCTTTCTTTCTGTAGTCGCCGGCAGCGTCATCTATCATTTTGTTTCCAAGCAGGTCATTGAGGATACAAGGAGGATAATCAAAAAAAATGACCGCAACAACAAACTTGCTGAAATATCAGCGCGGATTGCAGTTCTGGGCGTTATGGGGGATGAACTTATTACAAAAGGGGATGAACAGATATTGGAGGCAGTTACTGCCGAATCTAACATGTTGATGAATGAAATAAACAGGTATATAGAGACCGAACAATCAGAAGGGTATTTACATGCCAAAAAAAATGATGAGATAAAGTCTATGCTCAAGGCAAGAGAGAATTTGAATGAACTCATGCGGTTTATATGGGCGGCATATGAAAGAAAAGACGCGGCAGCAATGGATGCATATCATAAGAAGGTAATGTATTATCTTATAGAAATCGATAAAAACTTTTTGGAAATTAAAAGGGTGCATGATGAGTATATAGCGGGATTCCAGAGCAGCCTTTCGCATAGATTGAGCAATCTGATGAAACTTTATCTCCTGCTGATAATCGGAGGTGCCGTGTGTATCGGAGTCCTGCGATATTTGTTAAAAAAGTTTGTTGAGGACCCGATAGCAGTCCTTGCGTCTGCAACAACAAGGTTTGCCGAAGGAAAACTCGATGAAAGGATCAGTATTACATCTGATGATGAACTCGGCATGCTTGCCCGCTCCTTTAACACAATGGCAGAGAGCATTCAGGAAAGGGAGACGAGGCTTGCCACATGCTGCAATGATGTTGAGAAATTAGTAGAATGCAGGACAAGAGAACTTCATGATGCGCTTAACAAATTGAAGTCAACGCAGACAGAACTTATTGAGTCAGAAAAACGGAGTACAGTTGGTCAGATAGCAGCAGGTGTTACCCATACAATAAGGAACCCTTTAAATTCTATCAGCATAAACTTGCAACTTATCAATAAATGTTTAAACGTCGGGAAGATTGATACAGAAGAGATGAAAAACTATGTGGAAACCTTGCTTGGCGAGGTAAAAAGGATTAACCATCTTGTTGAGGAGTTTGTAAGGTCATCCAGAACACCGGCGCCCAATATGATAAAGGGGAACATAATGGAACTTCTAAAGGCATCTGTAGATTTTGTGAGAGAAGAGGCAAGGGCAAAAGGTGTTTCTATGATATTGAAGTCTGATGGCAATATCCCTGATATATACTTTGATTTCGGCCAGATGAAGGATGTATTTTTGAATGTAATAAGGAATGGCATACAGGCTATAAAAAATGGCAAGGGATATGTGGAAATATCTGTATCGCCCATCTTTGAACCAGGGTCTCAGACAAAGAATCATATAGCAATCCATATAAGCGATGATGGCTGCGGTATAAGAGCGGAAGATATGTCAAAGATATTTACACCGTTTTTTACAACAAAATCAGACGGCATAGGTCTTGGTCTTGTAAATTCACAACAGATTGTACTGGCGCATGGCGGTAATATTACATGCCAGAGTACGGCTGGTTCAGGCACGACATTCTCAATAATACTGCCGTGTGAGTAGGGTGGGGGCATTTTCGGGACAAACTAATGACTGGTAAAAAGATTCTTATAGTTGATGACGACAGGGTTTGCAGGGAAAGCCTTGCAGTGGCATTTGCAAAGAGCGGCTTTGATGCAGTTACTGCAGGCGACGGGGATACTGCCCTTGCCATACTAAAAAAGGGCAATGTGCAGGCAGTGGTGTCTGATGTAAAAATGGATGAGATGGATGGAATGGAATTATTCAGTGAAGTTCACAAGCACTATAGCGGCATGCCTTTTATCTTTCTGACTGCATATGCAACTATAGAATCTGCCGTGGACCTTATCAAAAAAGGCGCTTATGACTATTTTACAAAGCCAGTTGATATAGACAGGCTTATGCTTGTTGTAAATAATGCCATCAAACAGCACTCTCTGATGGATGAAAACGAGATGTTAAAAAATGACCTCAGGGAAAGGGCAGGCAGAGGCATTGTATATTCATCCCGTATAATGCAGGGACTGCTTGAAAAGGTCGGGACAGTTGCGCCAACCGATGCTGCTGTTCTTGTAACAGGTGAGAGCGGCGTTGGAAAGGAACTTATTGTAGAAAAACTGCACACTATGAGCAAGAGGGCTGATATGCCGTTTGTTAAGGTGCACTGCGGCGCTATACCGGAAGGACTTGTAGAGAGTGAATTATTCGGGCATGTAAAGGGCGCCTTTACAGGCGCTGTCCAACATAAAAAGGGCAGATTTGAGATTGCTGATGGCGGGACAATATTTCTTGATGAAATTTCAGAACTGTCGCCAGCAGCACAGGTAAAAATTTTAAGGGTCGTGCAGGAGCATGAATTTGAAAAGGTTGGAGGCGAAGATACCACAAAGGTTGATGTCCGGGTTGTGGCTGCCAGCAATAAGGACATTCTGGAACAGGTCAAAAAGGGGTTGTTCAGAGAAGACCTTTATTACAGGCTGAATATCGTTAAGATAGATGTCCCTCCTCTCAGAAAAAGGAAAGAAGACATACCTATCCTGACAGAATATTTTCTGTCATTGTTCAATAAAAAGTATGCAAAAGATAAAAAGGTGAGACTGGCAGAGGACACAGTCGCTTTGCTTTCCAATTACAACTGGCCCGGCAATGTCAGAGAGCTTAAGAACCTCCTTGAGAATACAGTTATTACTGCAACGGAAGAGATGATTGATTCCATGCATCTGCTTCAGCAGTTAAATTATGAAAATGTTGAAATGGCAGCAAGTATATACGGGAATCTGAAGATGCTGGAAAAAAAGGCAATAATGGATACCCTCAATTTTACACAGGGTAATAAGGAAAAGGCATCTAAAATCCTTGGTATAGGATTAAAGACGCTTTACAGGCGGCTGGAGGAATACAAAAGGGAATGAAAATTTTGCTAGTTCTGCTGTTGCCTGCCCTGCTGGCAAACCGTCTGGATGGGAGGCTTTTAGAGGCTACGGGTTTGCAGGCGGGGCAGGCAACAGCAGAATGGGATTTTCGGGATAAATTGTTATGAAATCAGACCATGAAATTGCCAGTTCCGCAAATCTCATTCCTATTGACGAGATAACTAAAAGACTTTTTATCCCTCCAGAATATGTAATACCTTATGGACGGCATATAGCCAAAATCCATGCCTCGTATTTTCAGGAATTACAGGATAAGCAGGATGGCAGCCTGATACTTGTTACTGCTATGACCCCTACCTCACAGGGTGAGGGTAAGACCACAGTTGCCATCGGTTTGTCCCAATCTTTGAATTTACTCGGCAGAAAGGTTATTGCATGCATAAGACAGCCTAGTCTCGGTCCATATTTCGGCGTTAAAGGCGGCGCAACAGGCGGAGGGTATTCACAGGTTATGCCATCTGATGACATTTCCTTGCACTTTACAGGCGATGACCATGCAGTTGCAACAGCACACAATCTGATTTCTTCTATTATAGACAATCACATATATCATGGAAATAAACTCAAGATAGACTTAAGCCGTATTTTGTGGAAGAGGGTGTCAAATATAAATGACAGGGCGCTGCGAAAGGTAAAAGTTGGACTTACTGGCAAAACCCCTGTTGAACGGATAGAAGAATTTCATATCTCCGCAGCATCTGAGATAATGTCTATTTTGAGTGTAAGTCAGAATCTGGAGGAGTTAAAACACAGGATTGAAAATATCCTGCTTGCCTTTGATGAACATGGAAATCCTATAACCCCCAAAGACTTAAATATACATGGCGCTGTTACATTAGTTTTAAGAAATGCCATCCATCCTAACCTTGTCCAGTCTATAGAAGGTGTTCCTGTATTTATCCATGGCGGCGCATTCGGGAATGTTTCTTTAGGGTGCAGTAGTTTATTGGCAGCAAAACTTGCACTGAAACTTTCAGATTATGTTATTACAGAGGCTGGTTTTGCAGCAGACCTTGGTGCAGAGAAATTCTTTAACATCAAGTGCCGCATCGGCAATTTGTACCCAAAAGCAGCGGTTATCGTTGCAACACTAAAGGCTGTCCACTTACATTCCCTTGAGAATCTTGAGAGGCACATTGAAAATATCAAAAAATTTGGGATGCCTGTTGTTGTAGCAATCAACCGTTTTAATGATGATAGAGATAACGAATTGACAGAGGTGATAAATTCCATCAGGGGGAAAGGTGTGCGTGCCTTTGTAGTTGATGTAAGAAACAAAGGAGGTAAAGGCGGCATTGAACTGGCAGAGGAACTAATAGAAATCTGCAAGCGCAAAAATAGTTTTAGATACCTATATCCTCTTGATATGCCTGTAAAAGAAAAAATTAAAACAATTGCAAAGGAAATCTACGGCGCAGAAGATGTTGTTTTTACTAAAGAGGCAGAAGAAGATATTAAGAGATATTCCATGTATCAGAATCTTCCTCTCTGCATTGCAAAAACGGCAAAATCCCTGTCAGATAATCCAGACCTTACAGGTGTGCCAAAGGGCTTTAAGATAACGGTTAATAGGATTTTACCTAATTTAGGCGCAGGCTTTCTTGCAGCAATCTGCGGAAACATCCTCCTCATGCCGGGTCTTCCAGAGCATCCAATGGCAGAGGGGATGGATGGATAGTGTTTTCTACCCCCTCTCATCCCTTACATCCTCTTTATCAAGTCCGAATGCCTTGTGGAGGACTCTGACTGCGAGTTCGGTATATTTTACATCTACAACACAGGAGATTTTTATTTCGGATGTAGAAATCATCTGGATATTTATCCCTTCTTTTGCAAGCGCTTCAAATGTCTTTGATGCAACGCCTGCATGACTCCTCATCCCTGCGCCTACGATTGAGACCTTTGCAACATTTATATCAGACAAAACATCCTTTGCCTTTATCTCCTTTGCTGTCTTCTGGACAAGTTGCAGAGCCTTTTTAAAATCTGCCTTCGAAACAGTGAATGTCAAATCAGTAAACCCATCATGGCTTATGTTCTGGACAATCATATCCACATTTATATTTGCCTTTGTTAAAGGGGCAAAGAGTTTTGCAGCAATACCCGGCATATCAGGGACACGGATAACTGAAATCTTTGCCTCGTCTTTATTATATGTAATGCCTGAAACTACGACCTTTTCCATATCTCTATCCTCCTTTGTTACAAGTGTTCCGTCTGTGTCTGTAAAAGATGACTTTACCATAACAGGGACATTGTATTTTTTTGCAAACTCAACAGATCTTGTCTGCAAGACCTTTGCGCCAAGACTTGCCATCTCAAGCATCTCGTCATAAGAGGTCTTTTTTAATTTCCTTGCATCAGGGCAGATATTCGGGTCTGTTGTGTAAATGCCTTCAACATCTGTATAAATCTCACACACATCTGCCTTGAGCGCTGCTGCAAGGGCAACAGCAGTAGTGTCTGAGCCGCCCCTGCCGAGTGTTGTTATATTCCCTTTTTCATCCACGCCCTGAAAGCCTGCAGCAACAATAATAAAACCTTTTTTGAGTTCAGAAAAGATTTTATCTGTATCTATCCTTTCAATCCGAGCCTTGCTGAAACTGCTATCTGTAATAATCGGCACTTGATGACCGAGGAGGGACTTTGCTTTAAAGCCGAGTTCCTGAAGCGCAAGGGCAAGAAGCCCGATTGTAACCTGCTCGCCTGTTGAAACAACAACATCGTGTTCCCTGCCGATAGGGAATTCCTTTGCCTGATGTGTAAGGTCAACGAGTTTGTCAGTCTCCCCTGACATTGCAGAGACTACCACGACAATCTGATGCCCCTTCTTTTTTGCCTTTGCCACCTTCTGGGCAACATTCTTTATCCTTTCAACATTGCCAACAGATGTGCCGCCGTATTTTTGGACTATGAGAGCCATGACCTACCTCATTTTACTTATTATATTTTCCAAAGCCAGTTCTTAATCTACAATATCAAACGCAAGATTTGAGTCAAAGACAAGGAAAAGATGGCTGGACAAAACGGAGCATACTAATTTAAGTATGTGAGTATTTGGACAGCCAGATTTGACACAGTATTTGACCAAAGATTGCGTTTGACTATCTTTTCCTTCCTATCTTATGGACTGATAACCCATGCACATCCTCTGCTGCCTCCATAACAATCTCTGGGAGCGTTGGATGAGCGTGTATTGTCTCAGCAATATCCTTTGTCTTTGCACCTGTTTTTATTGCAATGGCAGCCTCGCCTATCAAGTCTGTTGCATGTGCGCCAACAATTGAACAGCCCAGAACCTTATCTGTCCCCGGGTCAGCGAGTATCTGGACAAATCCTTGTTCCTCGCCCATGCACAAAGCCTTTCCGCTTGCTGCATAAGGGAATCTGCCAATCTTTACATCAATCCCTTTTTCCTTTGCATCCTTTTCGCGCAGTCCAACGCTTGCTATCTCAGGGTCGGTAAATATGCCTGCCGGCACACAGGAATAGTCCATAGTCTCGTTTTTCCCAAGTGCATTTTTGACAGCAATACTCCCTTCAGCAGACGCAACATGGGCAAGAAGCATTCCGCCGATAACATCGCCTGCTGCATAAATATCCTTTACATTTGTCTCCATTTTGTCATTTACAACAATCCTGCCTTTTTCTGTATTAACGGCTATCTTCTCCAGTCCAAGCCCTTGGGAATTAAAACTCCTGCCGATTGATACCATGACCTTATCTGTTATAAACTCCCTTCCATCTTTAAGTAAAGTCTTTACACCATTCTCCGTAACTTCTACATTTTCTACTGTTGCCTCTGTTAAAACATCTATGCCTTTGTCCTTGAAGGTCTTTAGTATAACCCTTGAGACCTGTTTGTCCTCCATTGAAAGTATTGTTGGAAGTAGTTCAATGATTGTAACCTTGCTCCCAAATTCAGAGAATATATTTGCAAACTCGCACCCCATAACACCGCCGCCAATTATCAGAAGGCTTGCAGGCACTTCTGTAATATTCAAAAGTTCTGTGGATGTAATGATATTTTTTCTGTCAATGTTAAATGCCGGAATCATTGCAGGCTCTGAACCTGTTGCAAGGATAATTTTTTTTGCAGTAATGATTTCGGTTTGCCCGTCCCTTTTTGCAACCTTGACTTGATTCGGTGTTTCAAAAGAAGCACTTCCGTCGAACGATTCAACAGCGCTGCCTTTAAGCAACTGCTCAACACCGCTGACAAGTTTATTTACAACCTCATCCTTTCTTGCAACAGTCTTTTTAATGTCAAATGCAATGTCTTTAAGGTATATGCCGAATTTCCCTGCCTTCCTTGCTGACGCGAGCGCCTTATAACTTGCATACAAAGCCTTTGTAGGTATGCATCCTCTGTTCAGGCATGTCCCGCCGATCCTTGTCTTTTCAATAAGCGCTACCTTTGCGCCAAGTTGCGCACCCCTTATTGCAGCAACATAGCCCGCTGGTCCTCCGCCGACTACAACAACATCAAACTCCTTCATCTAATCCTCCTAAAATTTTTGCTCCGAAAATATCTTTTTGCTGTTGCTGCCTGTCCCGCTGGCAAACCGTTTAAGCGGGAGGCTTTTAGAGGCTACGGGTTTGCAGGCGGGACAGGCAGCAACAAGATTTCCATCTCCCTTTGTGCCTATAAGTTGGCACGAGGGTTTCATAAGAAACCCGCACGAGCCTTATCTCCCTGCAAGCCTTTTCTGGCAGACCTTCCAGTCTATATTTTTCATAAATGCATCAATGTAAGGCGGTCTTTTTACGCCGTAGTCTATTACATATGCGTGCTCATAGACATCCATCACAAGAATTGGTGCAACACAGTATGAGAAAGTAGTATTGTGTGCATCAAGGCAGTAATTGTGGATTTTTTTATCATATTCGCACAAGCCAAGTATCACCCATCCCCTTGCAGCCATGCCGCATGCCTTAAAATCCTCCTGCCACTTATCAAACGAATCGAACTCCTGTGCTATCAGGTCTAAGAGCCTGCCTTCAGGTTTACTCCCCTTGCCGCCGAGATTTTCAAAATATAGTTCATGCAGGACAACACCGTTCAATGCGAATGTCTCGTCTGCCTTTAGGCTCCTAAACTCGCTGAATATCTGGTTTGCCTTGCCCCTGTCAGCGTTTTTTAATCTCTCTTCTATCTCATTCAATTTATTGACATAGCCGACATAGAGTATGTCCCTGTGCTGCGAGATTTGGTTGTCTGATATGCCGTCAAGGTTTTTTAATTCAAATGTTTTTGGTTGGTGTGCCATTTTGAATACCTCCTTCTGTGTTGTTAGATTTTTATATAAACTATAGCACATAATCAAGATTTGACAAATAATAAATAGTTGAACGAAATATGATGGATGGTGGGAAACACCCTGTGGGGCTTAATTTCTTGACAGAGATGAAATATTTGGCTAAACTGCCAAAAAACTTAAAGACTTGTGCAATGAACAAAAAGAAAGAGCCGATAGAGATAGAGTGTCCTGCATGTCATGTGAAATTCAGGCTTTGGGTGCCGCTTAAACTTCTTCCGCAGTGGAAAATGGGTGAAGAGATAGGCTGCATCCAGTGTAAGTCCCCTTTACTGGTTTCAAGGGAAGGAGACAAATTTAAAGTCCAGTCACTTCTGGATGTTGAGGCTCAGAGTGAAGAGGCTAAAAAGGAAAAGGTCCTTATTGTTGATGATGATGCCCTGGTGAGGAAGATGACAGAGGATGCATTGATAGGTCTTGGTGTCAGACCAATGATTGCAAAAAATGCAGAAGAGGCGCTGCGCATACTTGAGAAGAACGATATAAGTGCCATGGTTGTTGACCTTTATTTAAAGTCTTCGGCAGACCCTGGTTCAACCATGGATGGAGAGGATTTCTTGCGGATAGTAATGGGGAAGGGTAAAAGCATTCCGTCTATTGTCATAACCGGCAAGGAGTTGATAGACGACCTTATCCCTGACCCTAAATGGTACGAACTGCGGGTTAAGTGTTTTATCCAGAAGGGCAACCCTTTCTGGATAGATGAACTGGTTGTTAAGGTAAAGGAAATGCTTAAAAGGGATAGATAGTTCACGTCTGCCTTTCAAGATATGCATAGGCGCTGTGATTGTGGATTGACTCCCAGTTTTCAGCCTCTATAGAAAAATAGGTAACCCCTTTGAGTCTTGCAAGTTTTACTGACACATCCCTCACTACATCCTCTACAAAACGCGGGTTGTCATAGGCATGTTCAGTTACAAATTTTTCGTCGGGTCTTTTGAGTATGGAATATACAGGGCTTGATGCAGATGCCTCAACAATCTTAATTATATCCTCTATCCATACAAAACCCTCAAACCTGACGCTTACTTTAACAACCCCCCTCTGATTATGCGCCCCCCTTTCGCTTATCTCCCTTGAGCATGGGCACAATGTTGTTATAGGCACTCTGACCTCCAGGACAAAGTCTTTTTTCTCGCCAAGGGAGCCTGAAAACCTGCATACATATTCCATTAGCCCCTTTGCCCCTGAAACAGGAGCCCTTTTTTCTATAAAATACGGGAATTCAACCTCAAGGTGCGCTGTCCTGGCATAGAACCTCTCCCTCATCTTTTTCAGTATCGCAGGGAATTTTTTAACAGTTATCTCACCTCTGTGCTCATTCAATATCTCTATGAACCTGCTCATATGCGTGCCTTTGAAGTGGTGCGGCAGGTCAACATACATATTTATGTTCGCTATCGTGTGCTGGAATTTATTCTTTTTATCCAGCACCACAATCGGGTAGCGGATGTCCTTGACCCCGACCTTGTCTATGTCTATGTTCCTGAAATCAGGCTGGTTCTGGATGTCTTTGAGTTTCACCT
>MGPS01000024.1:634-31853 GCA_001797495.1 Deltaproteobacteria bacterium GWC2_42_11 | reverse complement strand
CTGCCTGCCCTGCCAGTGGCACAGGCTTCCACGCCAGCGGGGCAGGGGCAGCAGCAAAGCCTTAATGCTTGCAGGGACAAGTTTGTGAGATGGTTCATGTGGGTTTCATACGCTTGCTATTCATAATATGCCGCCGCCGCCCTTTCTGATTCCCATACCTTTACCTTGCTGACCATTATGCTGCTGCTGTTCAAGGATTTTGCAAGTTCATTGAATATAAACCTCGCAATATTTTCTGAAGAAGGGTTTTCCCTGTCAAACGGCGGAATCTCATTAAGGTATTTATGGTCAAGTTTTTCAACAACCTTTTCTAATTCAAATTTCAGGGTCTTAAAATCTATTGCAAGCCCGATGTTGTCCAGTTCCTTTACCCTGACACTTACCTCCACCTTCCAGTTATGCCCGTGCAGGTTTTCACATTCCCCTTCATAACCCATAAGTCTGTGCGCGGCAGAAAAGTCCGATATTATTGTAAGTTCATACATAATTACCTTCTACCACAAACCATCTTCTATTCACAAGAAATTGTTGCAAAGGTTTAAGGAAAATGCTACTTGCTATACTATGGCAAGACACAAAACATTTTTGATAATCATCTTCTTTATTGTTGTTTTAGACCAGATTTCAAAGTTTATAATCAGGGGTTATTTACCGTTACATCATTCAATTGAGATAATCCCCGGCATATTCAGCCTTACACATATAACAAACCCTGGCGCTGCCTTTGGTTTGTTCAGGGATGGGAACGAAACACTGAGATGGCTGTTCCTTACAGGGGTATCTGCCATTGCCGTCATTGTGGTCTTTTATCTGTATATCAAATCTCCTTGCTATTTTTTAACAAGACTTGGATTTTCTCTGATTGCCGGCGGTGCAATAGGCAATCTCATAGACAGGGTATTATTTGGCGAGGTAACAGATTTTCTTGATGTATACTGGAAAACATATCACTGGCCTGCCTTTAATATCGCTGATTCAACAATAACAATTGGTGTTGCAGTTACGATGTTTGTTTTGTACAGACAGCAGAATAAACTCCCATAAGCCCAAAAATAGACATTGATTTTTGGGGAAACCTGCAAGTTGGCTGCCAGACGAGGCAGCGGACAATTTTTGAGACGAGCCGTATGTTCACCGATACGGTGAGGAGTAAAAATTGGCCGATAACGAAGTATGGCAGCCAACTTGCAGGTTTGTAAAATAGCGAGGTTTTTAATCGCTATTTTACGGATAAGCCTTTATCTTGCAAAGCGGGGCAGGCAGCCGCAAAAGGATGTTAGATGTCTTTGAGTTTCACCTGAAAATAACCTTTCTGCTGCTGCCTGCCCTGCTGGCAAACCGTCTGGACTGGAGGCTTTTAGAGGCTACGGGTTTGCAGGCGGGGCAGGCAGCAGCAAAAGGATGTTATAGGGTTATATGGGTAATCATTTTCGGGGCAAACCTTACTCATTAGTCTCCATCTTATCAAGTTCCCTCTTCACAAATTCCCTTATCATATCCTGTTCATCCTGACCAAGAGATACAAAGTTTACCCCTGCGCCGCTGAATATGCTTTTGCCTTCTCCTGCATAATTCCTCCACTTAACTATCCCCCTTGTATTAATCACCCTTTCTGAACCGGGCAGAGAAAAACGGAGGTTTACATATGTCCCGGGCAGGAGTTCCCTTTCAGTATGCAGGAACATGCCGTTCTCGCTTATGTTTATGAGGAAGCCTGTTGATGCATCGTTTCCAACACTGAAATCAACAGGTATTGTGATTGGCACACGTTGTCCCTGTCTCATTGTCGTCTTGTCAGGGAAGAGGAGTTTGTTCACGCGGAAAACAATCTGTTCAGGGGTAAACGCCTTTGTCATCATGCCGCGTGCGCCGAGTTCTTTTATCCTTTCAAGCACATGGGACGGCTCATACGCGCCTGTTATGACAAGGACAGGGAATTTATTCTCCATACCGTTTTCCTTTATCCATTTAAGGACACCGAAACCGTCCATCTCAGGCATCAGGATGTCCAGTATTAAGAGATGAGCCCAGTCAGGGTTTGCCTTTATCTCATTTATGACCTTCCTGCCGTTGCTGAAAACCTTTACTTTATGTCCTGCCTCTGTAATAATGTCGCTCAGTTTTACCCTGAAGAACCCGCTGTCGTCAGCGATAATAATATTCTTATGTTCCCTTGTAATCATAATATAACACCTCCACCAGCACGGGTATCGCCATAAACATTACGAGACCTTTGAAAAACTCACAAGTTCGTCATTCCCCGACTTGTTCCCCCGATCAAGTCGGAGGACGGAATCCAGTGTTCTTTAAAATCAAAGGCTTCTGGATTCCCGCCTTCGCGGGAATGACACGAAAACAGTATTTTTCAAAGGTCTCATTACATTATATCGTAGAGTTTTAAAAGTCAATCTGAAAGTAATGCCCCAAAATAGATTTTGATTTTTGGGGGAACCTGCAAGTTGGCTGCCAGACGAGGCGGAGGCCATTTTTGCGATGAGCCGTATGTTCACCGATACGGTGAGCACGTGAGAGGGACAACAAAGTCGGGGCACCCAAGCAAAGATTGGGTCGGGCAAATCGCTGGTTTGTAAAATAGCGATAGGACTTCTTGTCTTGTTCCCTCTCCCTTGACCCCACTTAGCGGGGTGTTGTAAAAATGAGATGGGGATTTTCATATCCGTGTTATTTTGGACACAAAAAGGCAGTGTGCTTAAAAACACCACCCTATTCCCATTGATTTGATTTAGAAAAATATCGTCTGATTTTGGCACAATGCTTGCAGTAAATTATTAAGGAAAAATATAAAAAAGACTTGACAATACATTTTCATGGTGTTAAAAAAAGGACAAAATTTCAAAAGGCATACAAAAAAGATAAAGGGAGGTGAGAAGGAATTTGTGCAGGGCGTACAGTATGGATACCCTGCAAAAGGTAGGGTGCATTCCCCGAATGCACTTTAAAATTGTGATGAGGGCATCATAACCTACTCTGGAATCGTCAGCCGTGAGGCGGGCTAAAGGAATTTAAAAATAGTAAACAGGAAAATAAAACTAATTAAAGGAGGAGAGTAATGAAGAAGATTCTATTAGCAGTATTCGCTCTTGTCCTGACTGCTGTATGGGCAGCGCCGTCATTTGCTGTTGACGCATCATTTGGCGCCCAGTACAGGGTAAGGGCATTCTATCTGGATAACTGGGACGACAGGGATGACGATGCAATGGACCAGAAGTCATATGTAGACAACAGGTTCAGGCTTGGCATTACATTGAAGGAGGCGCCTGTAACAGGGTATGTTCAGTTGCAGATTGGCGGGAATAAGTGGTGGGGCGCTGCAAGCGCACCAGATACTTCTACTACTACCGCAAACACTCCAACCGATACCAGCATGTCAGTTGTTGCCCGTCAGGGATGGCTGGAATTCCCTGTAGGACCTCTTGGGGTCAAACTCGGAAGGACATATTCAAGCAGCGGCTTCCTCGGCGGCGGTATAGCTGAGAACATCTCTGACAGGATTCACCTCTCCTACAAGGCGAGCAATGACCTGAATTTATCAGCCACCTTTGCAAAGCCAAGAGAGAGTTCAACAGGCGCCGTCGGTACAACGGGTACAGTTGCCAACGACAATGATAAAGAAAGTTACAATATTGGCTTTAGATACAAACCGCAGGGCGCGGCATTTGATCTGGGAGCAGTGGTATATTATGTAAGGGATGGTCGTGATTACTATTCCGCATCCGGAGCAGCCACTACTGGCGGTTCATTTGATGCATTCTGGCTGATTGCAGATACAAACCTCAAGTTTGACCCTATCAATATCTACTTATCAGCAGCATTGTTAAATGGAGAGAGCAAATCAGGCGGCTTGGTTTCTCCTAACGTAGATATGGACCTTGAAGGCTATGCTGTGCATGCTGATGTAAGTGCGAAACTTGGTCCAGCAAAGATAGGTGTTGTTGGTGGGCTCGGCTCAGGTGATGATAATACAGCCGACAAGTCACTCAAGACCTTCTTTGCACCAGCTGCTGCATCATACATCCAGACACACATGTTCTGGCAGGCAGGTGAGAACGCATACAGCGGCGCTATTGGAAGTGGTTCCCTCAATACACAAAACGGCAGCCGTGAGACACTCTCTAATATTACATGGGGCGCTGTATATGCAGACTACAATGCAACAGATGCTTTAAGCCTTGGCGCAAAGTATGCAGTACTCAGACAGACTGATGCACTGGCTGGCACTGATAATAAGATTGGTAATGAAATTGACCTGACACTTAACTACAAGATACACAAGTACCTGAACCTCCTTGCATTTGCCGCATGGTTTGACCCTGATGATGGGTACAGCGGTAAAGACAGTTCAGGACTATCAGGCCATGCTACTACAAACAAGGATGATACCATGACAGCATACTATGCAAGGCTGCAGTGGGAGTTCTAAAAGACAGTTAGCAGTAAGCAGTTGACAGTTAGCAGCAGATTACGAAAAAGGGCAGGTTGAAAAACCTGCCCTTTTTTATTTGACATCAAATCTTTACTGTTGCATGGTAAAAAGGGGACAGGCTACTTTTATGGATTAACCACAAAGGTGCATTCTTTACATTAAAAGTAGCCTGTCCCCTTTTTATGCCCTTAAAATGGCGGGGTTAAAACCCTGCCCTTTTTATTGTAATTTTCTTGACAATAATATGTGTTGTGTGATAACAATTTTCCGTTTTATTGCATGGAAAATGCTGTTGCTGTGCCGCAGCGCGGCAGGTTGCTGCCTGCCCCGCCAGTGGCACAGGCTTCCGCCTGTGATGACAGGCAAGATGCCTGTCCCACCACGCCAGCAGGACAGGCAGAGCAACCTGCCTGTGCAGGAAAGCAGCAGACATGTCAACGGCTCATGTAGGTTTGCACGGAACTTAAGGGTAAATAATTGATAGAGATAAACATAACATTACTAATGCAGGTAATCGGCTTTTTTGTGCTCCTGCTTATACTTAACGGGCTTTTGTATAAACCTGTCCTTAATATCCTTGAAAAGCGTGAAAAAAATATTGAAGGTGCAAAGAAAGAAGCAGAGAGTCTGTTAAAGAAACTCCATGAAAAGACAGATGCCTATGAGAAGAGACTTCATGAGGCGAGGGTTAAGGGACATGAGGAGAGGCTTAAAATAAGGCAGGCAGGGCTTGAGAATGAAAGGCTTATTTTGGACAACGCAAAAAAAGAGGCGATGGGTTTTATTGCAGATACAAAGTCAAAGATTAATGAAGATGTCAGGTCTGTTATGGCAGGTTTAAAGACAGACAGCGAAAAAATAGCAAGGGAGATTGCAGAAAAGGTTTTAGGGAGGAGGGTGGCATAGGATGAAATTTCAAATTTCAAATCTCAAATTTCAAATCTTAGTATTCACTATTCACTATTCACTATTCACTGTTTCTATTGCTTTTTCAGCATCTGAAGGCGGACATGAGGGCGGCAGCGATTTAATCTGGCGGGTTATAAATTTTGCTGTGCTTGCAGGGCTTCTTTATTTCCTTCTTGCAAAAAAATTGAAAGGTTTTTTAAGAGACAGAAGTGAGTCTATAAAAACCGCACTTTCAGAGGCAAAGGCAGCAAAGGAAGAGGCTGAAAGGAAATACAGGGAATACGAGGCAATGGCAGCATTACTTGACAGGAAGATTGTTGAAATCGCGGACGAACTCAGGGCAGAAGGCATTGCTGAAAGGGACAGGATAATTGAGGAGGCCAAAAAGACTGCTGAAAAAATGATGGAACAGGCAAAGACCACGATAGAGCAGGAAATTAAAAAGGCAAGGGAAGGCATAAGGGGAGAGGTTGCAAACCTTGCTGTTATTATGGCGGGCGAGATGCTGAAAAGGGAGATAAAGCCTGATGACCAGGAGAGGCTTATAAGGGAATATCTGGACAGGATGAGGCTGCATTAATTACTAACGCAATAAATGTCTTTATACTGCGTTGGACTCCTCGGAAAATCCTCAACATACTACAATAGTATGCCTGCGGTTTTCCTCCTCGTCCGCCTTGTCTAAAACCATTTCTTGCGTTCGTATGATGAATGCGTTTGTATTAGTAAGGGGAGTATAAAGTGCGTAAAACAATCATTGCCAGACGTTATGCAAAGGCACTTATAGAAACAGGGCAGGAAACAGGCACATCAAAGGAAATCGGCAGGGAACTGCGCGACATCTCTGCAATATTTTCATACCATCCGGAATTATATGCTTTTCTCTTAAATCCAATGTATAAACTTGAAGAGAGGATTGGGCTTATTGAAAATATAAGCAAGGCGCTTAAATTTTCTGATATTGTGAAAAGGTTTTTATCGCTCATTGTAAAGGGCAGGAAGACAGGACTTCTTCAGGATATATGTGATGCGTATTGCAGGATGGAGGACGATGCTGCAGGGAGGATAAGGGCAAGTGTTGAATCTGCTGCAGATATTAATGACAATATAAAGACAGATATAAAGGAGAGACTTGAGAAGATGACAGGCAGAGAGGTTATCCTCACAACAGGGGAAAACCGTGCACTCATAGGCGGTTTTGTTGTCAGGGTTGGCAATGTAATATTTGACGGAAGTATAAGAACCCAGTTAGAAAGGGTTAAGACGAGATTAAAGGAAGGAGCGGCATAATGATTAAAGCAGAAGAAATAAGCCAGATTATAAAAAACCAACTCAAGGGTTTTGAAAAGGAGATAGATGTAAGCGAGGTTGGCACAGTCATAGCGGTCGGGGACGGGATAGCGAAGATTTATGGTCTTGAAAAGGCGATGGCAGGCGAACTCCTTGAATTCCCGGGAGAGATATATGGGATGGTCCTTAACCTGGAAGAGGACAATGTCGGCGCCGCGATACTCGGTTCTGACTACCTGATTAAAGAAGGTGACATTGTAAAGAGGACAGGCAGGATTGTTGAAGTCCCTGTTGGTGAAGAGATGAAGGGCAGGGTTGTAAATGCCCTCGGGCAGCCCATTGACGGCAAAGGTCCGATAGGGGCAAAGCATTTCAGGAAGGTTGAGGTAAAGGCAAGGGGTATTGTTGACAGAAAGCCTGTCAAGGAGCCTCTGCAGACAGGTTTAAAGGCAATTGACGGCATGATACCAATCGGCAGGGGGCAGAGGGAACTTATAATAGGCGACAGGCAGACAGGCAAGACTGCTGTTGCTATTGATACGATCATAAACCAGAAGGGGGAGGATGTATTCTGCATTTATGTTGCAATCGGACAGAAGAATTCTACAGTCGCACAGGTGGTTGAGAAACTCCGTAAGTTCGGTGCAATGGATTATACGCTTGTTGTTGCTGCAACAGCGAGTGAACCTGCACCGCTGCAGTTCATTGCCCCTTATGCAGGCTGTACTATAGGCGAGCATTTCAGGGACAACGGTAAACACGCACTTATTATATATGATGACCTTTCAAAACATGCGGTTGCATACAGGCAGTTGTCGCTCCTTTTAAGAAGGCCGCCAGGGAGAGAGGCATATCCAGGCGATGTATTTTATCTGCATTCAAGGCTCCTTGAAAGGGCTGCAAAATTAAAGGATGAAATAGGTGGAGGCTCTCTTACAGCGCTACCGATTATTGAGACGCAGGCAGGCGATGTCTCTGCATACATCCCCACAAATGTCATTTCTATCACAGACGGGCAGATATACCTTGAAACAGACCTCTTCTATTCAGGCGTTAGGCCTGCAATAAATGTCGGTCTTTCAGTATCCCGTGTCGGCGGAAGTGCGCAGGTAAAGGCTATGAAGCAGATCGCCGGGACACTTCGTCTTGAACTTGCACAATACAGAGAACTTGCTGCGTTTGCCCAGTTTGGAAGCGATCTGGACGCTGCGACGCAGAGGCAGTTGGCAAGGGGTTCAAGGCTTGTTGAGGTTTTAAAACAGGGGCAGTATAAACCCATTCCTGTAGAAAAGCAGATTATCATTATTTATGCTGCAACAAACGGGTTTGTTGACGGATACCCTGTTACAGCCCTTAAGAGGTATGAGGAGGAACTTTATACATTTTTTGATACAAGACACCCTGAAACAGTCAGGGAACTCCGTGAGAAGAAGGCAATTGATGATTCAATGAAGGGAAAACTTAATAAGGCGCTGGAAGATTTTAAGGGACTGTTTACGGTTTAAACCTGTCCGGAGCCTTATCTCACAAAGTGAAAGGGGCATAGACACGTAAGAGGGACAGGCTACTTTTTTTGTAAAAAAGTTGCCTGTCCCTTTAGAAGCCCCAGGCAGGACAGGCAGCAACAGCAAAAAGATATTTTCGGAACAAATTATGGCTACTTTAAGAGACATAAGAAGACGCATAAAGAGCGTAAAAAATACGCAGCAGATAACAAAGGCAATGAAGATGGTTGCTGCTGCAAAACTCCGCCGCGCGCAGGAAGATATAATTGCGGCAAGACCGTATGCTAAAAAGATGATGGAAGTCCTGTCCAGCCTTGCAGCAAGGACAAAGTCTCTTAGCCATCCCCTGCTGGAGAAGAGGGATGTCAGGAAGGCAGAAGCCGTTGTGATTACATCAGACCGCGGAATGTGCGGTGCATTCAACAGCAGCATAATAAGGACAGCAGAGAATTTTATAAAAACCAATAAAGACAAACTTGAAATTACCCTGAACCTTGTGGGCAGGAAGGGGAGGGACTATTTCCGAAGGAGAGGTTTAAATATAAGGCAGGAGAGGACTCTGCCTGCCGGAAGGCCTGATTACAGACTTGCGGCAGATATAGGGCAGGATATTGCAGAAAACTACATAAAAGGCACATATGACGAGGTCTGTCTGATATACAGTGAATTCAAGTCAACGTTGAGCCAGAGACCTGTTGTTGTAAGGCTCCTTCCGATTGAACCTGCGAATACAGGGGACTTCCCGGGTGAATATTTATTTGAACCGTCTGAAGAGGCGATATTCTCCCAACTCCTCCCGAAGCATGTGGAGGTACAGGTTTTCAGGGCGCTGCTTGAATCAGCAGCGAGCGAGCACGGGGCAAGGATGACTGCAATGGATTCTGCAACAAAGAATGCAAAGGAGATGATAAGCGGACTTACCTTGAAATATAACAGGGCAAGGCAGGCAGCAATTACAAAGGAATTGATGGAGATTATAGGCGGTGCAGAGGCGCTTAAAGGATAGTTCAGGGAGTTAGAGAGTTAAGGAGTTGAGAGTTAACTCAAAACTAGAGACTATAGACTGGGAACTGGAAACGGAGGTTTTTAGATGGAAAAGAAAAATATAGGCAAGGTAACACAGGTCATTGGAGCGGTTCTGGATATAGAATTCCAGCCCGGCCAACTGCCAGCCATATACAATGCCGTAAAGGTTACAAATCCGAGTATAAATGATAAGGAGTGGAACCTTGTTTTAGAGGTCGCCCAGCACCTCGGTGAAAATACAGTAAGGTGCATTGCAATGGACGCAACCGAGGGTCTTGTAAGGGGGCAGGAGGCATGGGATACAGGCACAGGGATAACAGTCCCTGTTGGAAGGGGTGTCCTTGGCAGGATAATCAATGTTATTGGCGAACCTGTTGATGAGATGGGGCATGTGATTTCGGATATAAGATACCCTATCCACAGGACTGCGCCTACATTTGAACAGCAGTCAACTGTGGCAGAGGTCTTTGAGACAGGCATAAAGGTTGTTGACCTGCTTACACCTTACCTGAAGGGCGGTAAGATCGGGCTCTTCGGAGGCGCTGGTGTCGGCAAGACAGTCCTTATAATGGAACTCATACACAATGTTGCCATGGAGCACGGCGGGTTTTCTGTGTTCGGGGGTGTGGGTGAGAGGACAAGAGAGGGTAATGATCTGTGGCTTGAGATGAAAGAGAGCAAGGTCATAGATAAGACTGCCCTTATATACGGGCAGATGAATGAACCGCCGGGTGCGAGGGCAAGGGTCGCTCTGACAGCGCTTACAGTAGCAGAATATTTCAGGGATGAAGAGGGACAGGATGTTCTCCTGTTCATAGACAATATATTCAGGTTTGTTCAGGCTAATTCAGAGGTCTCAGCGCTTCTTGGAAGAATTCCCTCTGCTGTGGGTTATCAGCCGACACTTTCAACAGATATGGGCGAACTTCAGGAGAGAATCACATCAACCACAAAGGGTTCTATTACATCTGTTCAGGCAATATATGTCCCTGCCGATGATTTGACAGACCCGGCGCCTGCTACAACATTTGCCCATCTTGATGCAACAACAGTTCTTTCAAGGCAGATAGCAGAACTTGGAATATACCCTGCTGTTGACCCGCTTGACTCAACATCAAGGATACTTGACCCGCAGGTTGTTGGTGATGAGCATTATAATGTTGCAAGGATGGTGCAGCAGATACTCCAGAGGTATAAGGACCTGCAGGATATTATTGCCATACTCGGTATGGATGAACTCTCAGAAGACGATAAACTTATTGTTTCAAGGGCAAGGAAGATACAGAGGTTTCTGTCGCAGCCATTCTTTGTGGCAGAGGCGTTTACAGGCACGCCCGGCAAGTATGTAAGTGTGAAAGATACTATCAAAGGGTTTAAGGATATTGCAGAAGGCAAGTACGACGATATCCCTGAACAGGCATTTTATATGGTCGGCACAGTAGAAGAGGTTTTAGAAAAGGCAGAGAAAATAAAAGTTGCAGTTTAAACGGTTTATCTATGTCAGATACATTTTTACTGGAAATAGTTACACCTTACGCATTGATATTATCAGAAGAGGTTGAGTATGTTACTGCGCCAGGCGTTGAGGGTGAGTTCGGTGTTCTGAAAGGGCATACCCCTTTTATGACAGCGCTGAAACCCGGAGAAGTTGTCTGCAGCAAGGGGAATTTCAATGCTGCCCTTGCTGTTAGTTGGGGTTATGCAGAGGTTACACATGAAAAGGTCATAGTCCTTGTTGAGACCGCTGAGAAGGCAGAAGAGATTGATATTGAAAGGGCAAAAACATCCCTGACAAAGGCAGAGGAAAGATTAAGGAGACTCAATAAGGAAGATAAGGAATACCTTGAGGCTGCTGCATCTCTTGAGAAGGCGGTTATAAGGGTTCAGGTTGCAGGAAGATTGTCAAGATAAAGTCTGCTGGTCCACGCTATTTTTTCATCCTTTCCTTAACTAATTTTCTGAGTAGTTCATATGCCTCATCTTTGTTTGTAAATTCAGCAATCACATCTGCCAGTTTCGGATGTCTTCCGAGTTTTCCGTTTGCCATAACCTTTGCACCTTTTTTTGCAATAATTATCGTTTCTGTTGGACATGCCTTTGCACAATCACCGCACATAACGCAGAGGTTGTAGTCAAATACAGGTCTTGCATCAATGACATCCACTGCCCCCTTTTCCCTGCATATAACCACGCATTCCATACATTCTGTACATCGGTTTAGCACTGCAATTGGCATTGCCTGTCCGCTTACGCCAAAATCTTTTATCTGTGGCTGTGAACATGAATTAGGGCACCCTGCGACTGCTGCCTTGAATTTCATGTGATAAGGTATCTTGCCGCCGTTTGTCTTTGATTTTATATATTCTCCAAGCCCGATTTTTTCAAGAATTCTATGTATCTCTTCTGCGGTCTTCTTTGTATCAATAAGAGAATTCTTACAGCCCGATTGCCCTGCCTTGCATGTGATTATGCTGTATGGAGAGGATATATTATCTTTGGGAATGTTTAAGGGAGATTGATATTTCATTGTATAATGGATTGGTAATTTACAATTGCCAACTGTTGACTATGCCAGGTCTATTACGCTTATCCTTGATGCCACTGCTTCTGCTATCTTCATGAATGCTTCAGACTGTGAAGACGAAGGGTCTGCAACTACAATGGGTTTGCCAGAATCACCACCCTCCCTTATAGCAGTGTCAATCGGGATATGTCCAAGAAACGGCACATTGTATCTCTGACTGGTTTTTTCACCGCCGCCGCGGCTGAATATTTCTGTCTTTTCTCCGCAAAGAGGGCATACAAAGAAACTCATATTTTCAACTATACCCAGTATAGGCACCTTTACTTCATTGAACATCTTTATTGCCCTTCTTGCATCCATAAGTGCAAGATCCTGAGGCGTTGTTACAATAACAGCGCCTGTTAAGGGTATTGTCTGGACAAGTGTCAACTGGACATCTCCGGTTCCGGGCGGAAGGTCTATAACAAGGTAGTCAATTTCACCCCACATTACATCCACCAGAAACTGCTTTACTATCTGCATAACCATTGGACCGCGCCAGATAAGGGCTGTTTCATCATCCAGCATAAAACCAACGGAAACCATCTTTACATCATAGTTGGTAATAGGGAATATCTTGCCGTCAGGTGTTGCCTGAAGCGGTGCCTTTTTCCCCATCATCAGCGGTATGCTGGGACCATAAATATCTGTGTCAAGGAGTCCAACCTTTGCGCCTGTTTTGGCAAGTGCCAGAGCAAGATTGACTGCTACTGTTGATTTGCCGACGCCGCCTTTGCCGCTTGCAACCGCAATGGTGTTTTTAACACCAGGTATTTGTACCCTTTCAGGGAGCCCTTTTGAATGAGGGACATTTGAGGTTACTTCAACATTTACTGAAGACACGTCTGCTACAGCCATTACAGCATTCCTTGCATTATCAGTAAGTTCCTTTTTTAATGGACATGCGGATGTTGTAAGGACAAGTTGGAATGAGACATTGCTGCCGTCTATCCTTATATCCTTTATCATATTGAGTGTAACAAGGTCTTTTCCAAGTTCAGGGTCCATTACCTTGCTTAATGCTTCTAATACTTGAGATTGTGTAATCATTATTGACTCCTTTAAATTGAGGGTTCACGCTCAAAAATTGCCCAGATGCAAGGAAGGACAAGGGTTTGCACCGCAATGCGCACGAATAAATTCGTGCCTACATTTTCTGTAGGCACGGTTTCAACCGTGCTTTAACTGACAACGCAGATGGGCGTTTTTCAGCGTGAACTATGCTTTTTCAAATACATCCTCACAGTGTGTATCACCTTTGATTATTGATTTTATCCTTTTATATTTTACACTACTGCCGAGCCCTGCTATAAAACCATCAACCCATTTCGCGAGATATTCGCACATAAAACTGCCTGCAATGCCTGCCTCATCCCAGTATGGTTTATGCAAGCAATCGGTATGCCTTCCGTGCAAAGCCTTTTCAGACGGCTGGTCAACCTCTGTTACATGGTCGCACGGCATACCGTCCAGAAAGAAGTTTTGAAGTGCCCTGTATGCTGACTCAGGGTTTACATCCTCTATCTCATATTCCTTTAACGCCCTTTTGCCTGTTTCAAGCCCATGATTATAAGCAGTGTCCATTGCAAGGCTGTTTGCATCTGTACCGTATTTCTTAATAAGTTCAGAAAGCACATAAGACTCTCTTGTCTCGGCTGCAGTAATCCTGCCGTTCAGGAAGCCGTGGATTGGTGAATCTCCTATCATCTGGTCAAGAGATGTATCTCCGACAGGTTCTCCATATTTTGCCCTTGCATCTTTTGCAATTGTATTTACATCGTCGCCGAATTTCTCTGAAAATACCTTTATTATTGCATTTTCCCTGTCTTCAACAAGTTTAATCTTGCTGAAAAGCCAGTAATGAATTGGTCCTAAGAAACTGCTCATCTTTTAAACCTCCTATGTTATTTATGATTTTAGATTGTTCACGTTCAAAAATATCCCAGATGTGAGGTCGGACAAGGGTTTGCACCGCAGCATACTTTTAGGTATGTGAGGATGCAAACCCGCAGTCCTGACAACGCAGATGGGTGTTTTTCAGCGTGAACTATGTTATATGAAACGCAATTACTACAAGCCTTCCTTTTGCCTTTATCCCTCTTTCAGTGCCGTGAGAAGCAATAACTATAGAACCAGCACCAACCTCTTTTACCTCGCCTACAATTGTAAACTCAGCAGTGCCTTCTACAACATAAAATATCCCTGCAGCGCTGGGGTGAGGCGGGATAAATTGTCCGTCCTCCATACAGATTAAAGGTATCTTAAACCTTGTTCCCATATAAATGATATTTGGTCTGAACCCTTCTTTGGAGAACTGTTTTAGGTTTTCTATATTAACAGGTTCCATTTACCCCTCTGCCGCCCTGTTTAATGCATCAAGGAGTGCATCAATATCTGCCTTATCCCTCTTTGCAGCATCTTCAATAGATACTGCACCTCCGCAGCATGAATCTATTTTGAAGTTATTGAATACGGCTATTGTCTTGGGATATAATTTTATTGCATCATTTATCATAGTATCTTTTGTAATTTTTTTCATATCCGCTCACTTTGCAATTACTTGAAGGACGACCATGCGGCTTTCTGCCTTCATATCGTGTGATTTATTCCCTTCACACACAACAATGCTCCCCTTTTCAACATTATTCTCCTTACCATCTATGATAAAACTGCCTTTGCCTTCCAGTGCAAAAAGGGCAATCTCTGATTTTGAGATATGCCTGCCAACAGACTGTCCTGCTTCAAGGCATATCAGGACAGTTTTTGCCTTTTCAATGTCACTTATAACCTCTTTATGAGGTCTATCCTTTGAAAAGGCTATCTTATCTTTTATAACTGTTATGTCCATTATTTTGCTTCCAAAAATATCTTTTTGCTGTTGTTGCCTACCCCGCCTGCAAACCCGTAGCCTCTAAAAGCCTCCCATCCAAACGGTTTGCCAGCGGGGCAGGCAACAACCTGCCTGTGTGCTACGGCAGATAGGCAGGATTTTCATGCCCCTTTGTCGTATGGGTTTGCTTCCATAGCGTCATTTAGGTCTTTCAATATTTTTTCCACATCAACATTGTGCATTGTTGCACCAAACGCCAGATTTTCCATCTTTGAACCAGGGCATGAGAAACAGCCGTTACCGAAGTACTTCATTATGACCTTTTCAGTCTGGGGATAGTTTTTTATTACATCCCCTATATTCATATCCTTTGTTATCTTCTGTTCTGACATATTTAACAACCTCCTTAAAATTAGTAAATGAGTTAATGGGTAAGTGAGCCTTTATTTGACTGCAGGCGGAGCTGCCTTGATTGTCTTAAACATATTAAAGACGAACAGGAGGGCAGACGCTGCCTCTATTATTGAAAACACAATAAGAATGGCAGTGCTACCTGTTGACTGCCTTGCCATCCAGCCTAGCGCCATGCCGATAAGTCCTGTGTTTGCAAGCCAAAACTGCATTTCAGCAAGTTTTTCGCTGTAAAGCGGTCTCCCGCTGAACCTCGGCAGTATGTGATATGCAACACCATAAATCATCATTGATATCCAGCCAAGGAGATTAAAATGGGCATGGATAGGCATATACGGATATACCTGCCCTGAGATTGCCATATGAAGCCCGAGAAATATTGAGATTAAAAAATATACCATTGCACACTTAATAAACCAGACTGTTATCTTGCTCATTAGTAAAACCTCCGTAAAAACCGTGCACCGTGTCCGTAAAAACAAAGATATTTTTACACGGTCACGGATAACGATTTTTTATCCTTTCAGCGCCTCTGCGCTATGTTCTATGCTTTTTCAATAATTGGCTTGCATGCATCTACAGGGCAAACCTCAGCGCACACACTGCAGTCTGTGCAGAGTTTAGGGTCAATTATATATAGGCTGCCTTCGCTGATTGCGCCCTCAGGACATTCGGGCAGACATACGCCGCAGGCAATGCAATCTTCGGTAATATAATAAGCCATAAATTTAGACTTTAGACATTAGACTAAAGACAAAAAGAAAAGCATTAAGTCTCTAGTCTCTGGTCTGTAGTTATACTGCAACGACCTGTTTTATCTCCGGCACCTCTTCCATTATTGCCCTTTCTACCCCCATCTGGAGTGTTATCTGGGCGCTTGGACATCCTGAACATGCCCCCCTTAACTGAACCTTAACAATACCGTTTGCCTCATCAACATCAATAAGGGCTATATCCCCGCCGTCTGCCTGTAAGGCAGGCCTTATTTTTTCCAAAGCTTTTTCAATTTTGTCTCTCATGGTAACAACCTCCTTTTTGCTTGGTTTAAAAAATGCCATATCTGGTCAGTTTAAATCTATGACTTTTGTCATATAATTCATTTTAAAACAGTAGTAAATAGCAGCAACTTTCAGGTATTAAAAAGCATTAAAAAAGGCTTGACAAAGAAATATTGCAGGGGTAAATTAAGCACATTTCAGAGTCTCGTAGTGTATTTGTTATATAGTATATTTTAAAAGAATACAACAAAAAAGGGGGTGAGAAATAATAACCGTTAAGTGTACGGTTAAGTGTACGGTATAAGTATTTCTAATTTTAAAAGGAGGTAAAAATGGCTGAACAACAGGGAAATGGTGGTTTTTTGCATTCACTTTACGAGAATATGTACCTGCTGCTCGTTCTTGGACTGGTTATCCCGATTGTCTCTTATACAGTATGGGGTCTGGTAGATTTTATAAGTGAGCCGCAGATGGATGTAGACAAGTATATGTCTGAACTAAAGGCAGCGCCTGCTCAGGCAGAGGCACAGCCAGCAGCGCAACCAGAGCAGACAAAACCGTAAATTTTTATATTTTAAGGAGGTGTAAAAATGAGTATAGTATCTCCAGAAAAGGGTTGGTATTCAGAACCCCTTGACAAAGAGGAGAAGGTATGGGTTGCAATAGCGCTTGCATGGTGTCTGCTTACATTCTTTTTAATGCCGGTATGGCATGTTGTAGGAAAGCAAAACCCATCCTCTGAATCCTACAGGGTTGATCCAGTAAAGTTTAATGAGATAGCAACGGCATTTACTGAAAAATACAAGGTGGGTGAGGAAAACGGCATCCCGATTGTTCATCCTCCGGCAGGAAGCGATGTGTTTGTGGTTGCAGGCGGGTATCAGTGGAGGCCTATCCTTGAACTTGAAAAGGGTAAGGAATACAGGATACACCTATCTTCCCTTGATTTTCAGCATGGTTTTTCTTTAGTATCTCCAAAATTCGTTATGAACTATATGGTTCTCCCAGGCTATGATTATGTAATAAAGGTAACACCTACAGAAGCAGGCACATACAGCATAATATGCAATGAGTTTTGCGGTATGGGCCATCATATTATGATTGGCAAACTAATTGTAAAATAAAAGAGGGGGTGATTAAATGGCTTCAGCAGATTTTAGAACATGCCCAACAACGGGTTTAAAAGTTCATTTGCCTGCAGAAGGACTTATAAAAGCAAATGCGGTTGTGGCAGTAGTTGCTATCCTTATAGGCGGCATAGCAGCGCTTGCTGTTTTACTTACACGCTTGCCGGCAGTTCATATTTTGCCAGCAGACTGGTTTTATAGATTATTAACAGCGCATGCGCTTGATATGCTTGTAGTCTGGATTATCTTTTTTGAGATTGCAGGACTTTATTTTGGCGGAACGGTATTATTGAACAGCAGACTTGCGGCGCCCAAAGTAGGATGGCTTGCGTTTATACTCATGGTAGTTGGCGCTGGCATTGTCAATGCGATAGTCTTAATGGGCGGGGCTGATGTAACATTCACATCATATCCGCCTTTAAAGGCGCATCCTGCATATTATTTGGGTATTATCTTATTTGCAGTGGGGACATTGATTGCGGTTGGTCTGTTCTTTGGAACACTGGCAATTGCAAAAAAGGAAAAGACATATGATGGCTCCTTGCCTATGGTAACATTCGGGCTTATGTGCGCTGCAATTATCGCTGTCCTTACCCTCTTGCACGGTGCAGCGATATATATCCCGACATTCCTTTGGTCAATTGGACTGCTTCCAAGCATAGACCCTTCAATGTATAGGCTGATATTCTGGGGGTTTGGACATCCATCACAGCAGATAAATGTCTGCGCGATGGTTGCTGTATGGTATCTCCTTGCAACACTCACAACAGGCGCAAAACCATTGAATGAAAAACTGTGCAGAACAGCATTCTTGCTATATGTATTGTTTATCAATGTTGCCTCTGAGCATCATCTGCTTGTTGACCCTGTTTTATCTACAGCGCATAAGATTTTTAATACAGGTTATGTCATGCACCTTGCAGTCCTTGCAAGTATGATACATGCATTTGCTGTCCCTGCAATGACAGAGGTTGCACTGAGAAAGAAGGGCTATTCAAAGGGCTTATTTGAATGGCTTAAAAAGGCGCCATGGGGCGAGCCCGGATTTTCTTCCATGATGCTTTCACTCCTTATCTTCGGTTTTGTAGGCGGCATTACAGGCGTTACATTCGGGACAGAGCAGATAAGCATCATCAGGCACAACACATGGGCAATTACCGGACATTTTCACGGAACTGTGGTTGGCGGTACAACCCTTGCATTTATGGGACTTACTTACTATGTTGTGCCTCTCATATTCAGAAGGGAGATAATAAGCAAGAAGGCTGCACAGATACAGCCTTATCTCTTCGGGATAGGCGTGTTTATAATGGCAAATTCCATGATGTTTGCAGGCAGTTATGGTATTCCGAGGAGGCACTGGGACATAACATTTGCAGGAACTGCATTCCCGTATGCATTTGACCCGACAGCAATGTTATTTATGACATTAGCAGGTCTTGGTGGACTACTTGCAATTATTGGTGGTGCGATGTATGTACTGAATACAGTCGGTTCAGTATTTTTTGGAAAGAAACTTTAATTGTGGGAGGTATAAAGTATGAGCGAAAAGAATGGTTTTGAAGCCCCTGGCACCTTTGTGCTGGCGCTTGTATTTCTGGCAGTCTTTGTCGTTGTCTATATTGTCAACTTCAAACTCCTGTCAAATGTGTGGTTTTTAGGCTAGTATAAAAATGAAATAGATTAAGAAAGGGGTATGTGGTTTTTGCAGCATACCCCTTTTTTTAATTGCAAATTGAAGATTGCAGATTTTAAATTTCCAATTTGCATTTTACAATTCTTGCGGAGCAAGATACATGAACTGGACTTTAACAGGCATAAGGATAAATTCACAGGCAAAGAAACTTACCTACGCATGGCTGTTCTTTTCAGTGTTTACGCTTATCTTTGCAGGGATATTCGCATTCCTGGTTGCAATGGTAAGGACGCCTTTTATCCAGGAGTTTCTACCAAAACAAAAGGATTATTTTTATACCGCACTTGTAGGGCATGTTGATTTGGCTGTTGTGATATGGTTCCTTGCATTTATGGGAGTGTTGTGGACAGTCTCCCTTGCTGGTTTTTCAGGGATAAGGACAAATTATTTACCTGCATGGATAGGGCTCGGCGTATCTGCTGCCGGGACAGTTCTTGTTATAATCACAGCGCTATTTGGTCTTGGTTCACCAATACTTTCAAACTACATACCTGTCATCACGCATCCATTATTCTATGCAGGGATTATAATGTTTGGGCTCGGGCTTCTGATTACAATTATAGACGCCCTGATTGCAGTGAGGCATGTAATAAAAAAGAGGGTGTATCCTGAATCCCTTCCTGCTGCATCATTCGGGATGGCTGTGTCTGCTGTGGTAGTCTTAATTGCCATTATCTGTTTTATTCTTGCATTTTATTTTCTTAAAATACCTTCTGTTGACGATGCATTTTTTGAAAGACTCTTCTGGGGCGGCGGACATATACTCCAGTTTGCAAATACGATAGGGATGGTGGTTGTATGGCTGCTCCTTGCTGCCTTGTGTCTTAAGACTGCACCTCTGAGCGAAAGGGGTGCAAAATTCCTGCTGCTGTATTACCTTGTGTTTGCCCTCCCTGCACCAATACTGTTTTTTGTATATAATATCCATAGCCATGCATACAAGGATGCATTTACAAGGCTGATGCAATTCGGGCTTGGACCTTCCACAGTAATATTTGCATTTCTCATATTGAGGGCGATATGGCAAAACAAAAACTCAAAACTCAAAACGCAAAACTCAAAACTAATGTGGTCAGACCCTGGTTTTTCCTCACTTGTAATGTCAATCATAATATTTGCTGCAGGCGGAGTTATATCCTTGACTATTCACGGCAGTAATGTAAAAATACCAGCACACTATCACGGTGTTATAGGTGGTGTTACACTTGCGTTTATGGGGCTTGCATATCATCTGCTCCCTCTAATAGACAGGGAGGTTTTGTTTAAGAAACTTGCCAAAGTCCAGCCGTATCTGTATGGCGGAGGACAGTTTTTATTTGTTCTGGGGTTATTCCTTGCTGGTTCTCACGGTGTGCAGAGAAAGACATTTGGCACAGAGCAGAATCTTGACAGCATGATGAAACTTTTAGGCATGGGCACTATGGGTATCGGCGGCATACTTGCTATACTCGGCGGCGCAGTATTTGTAATAAATATATTGTCTTCAATGTTAAGTTCCCGTTCTGGCAAGTATAGTGAAAGTTAAAGACATGGGAGGATGTTATGACAGACATTAAAAGGTTTCTTCCGTTATTCAAACTCCGCATCGCAGTCCTTATTACATTCAGTGCAATAGTCGGTTCAATCGCTGCAGGGAACATACCTTTTGATAAAATGATTATTCTTATTGTTGCTACAATGATGGCATCCATGGGCGCGGCAGCGCTTAACCATTATTTTGACAGGGACATAGATATACTCATGTGCAGAACCAGCAAAAGACCCATTGCCACAGGCGCTGTGAAAACACCTGTCCTTGTATTATTGGCAGGCATCGTCCTCTTAATAGTCTCATTTCTGGTTTCAACACTTGCACTCAACTACCTTGTATCCCTGCACCTGTTTCTGGGCGCCTTTGTATATGCTGTTATATATACAGTCTGGTTAAAGAGACGGAGTTGGTTTAATATTATTATAGGCGGTCTTGCAGGGAGTTTCGCTGTCCTTGCGGGCGGTGCATCAGCAGCGCCATTTTTGTGTATGCCTCCGATACTTCTGGCAGTAGTGATGTTTTTCTGGACGCCATCTCACTTCTGGAGTTTTGCAATAGTGCATAAGGAGGAATACAGAAAGGCAGGCGTGCCTATGCTCCCTGTACTTATAAGCGATAAAAGGACATCTGTTTATATACTTATAAACACAGTATTCCTTGTGCTTTCTTCGCTTATCCCAACGATGCTTGGTTACTTAGGTCTCTTTTATCTGGTCTCTGCTTTGGGTATAGGCTTATTTTTTATAACAAGGAATATTCAATTAGTGGCTAACCCGTCAAAAGATATGGCATGGAAGAACTTTAAGGCATCCATGGTATATCTTGCTGTTCTTTTTTCTGCTTTAATTATTGATGTGCTTGTTTAATAAATTATTTTATAATACAGCATGGTCTGCTGTATTACTCCTTTTTCTTCAAATATCTTTCGCGGGATGGGCTCTGCCCGCATCTGCACGGGCGGAAGACGCAAGGGAGCGTCTGGTCTCTGCTGAAAATGCAATCGGCAGAAGAATAAACAATTATAAATTTATAGACCAAGACAGGAAAGAATTTGAACTCAAAGAATTTTTTGGCAAACCATTCGTAGTAAGTTTTATATACACATCCTGTCCCCATATATGTCCTGCAATTACAGGCAATCTTGCTCTCGCTGTGAAAGGTGCAGGCAGCATATCCAAAGACTTTAATGTCCTCACCATCGGCTTTGACGATGTCAACGACACACCGGAGAGAATGAAGGCATACGGAAGTATGTTTACAAACGATTTTGTGCACTGGAGGTTCGTAACTGCAGATAAGAATACAATAGAAGGTATAGCAAGGGAATTTGGTTTTTATTACAGGAAAGACGGAAGTTTTTTTGACCATATGAATATGGTCTCTGTTGTGGATTCAAAAGGGAGGATATACAGGCATATTTACGGCATAGACTTTAAGACGGAAGAGGTGCTTGCACCTTTAAGGGAGGTGATAAACAATCCGGATGCAGTGCCTCTTAAAAAAACATGGCTGAAAAGATGGTGGCTGTCATTTACAAGCGGAGCAAAACTTCTCTGTTCAACATATAATCCTATAACAAAGGCATATGATTTTGATGTCTGGAGGCTAATAGGGATGATAATATCAGGCGGAACAATACTTGTAATATTTTTATTTGTCTGGTGGCAGGACATAAGATATTTTGTATTAAAAAAATTTTGCGGCATACATGAGTAACTCTTTTTATCTTGCAATAAAGAACCTATTTTCCTTTTCATCAAAATCAAAGGCAACTGCCATCCCTGGTTTAAAATCAACAGTGTCTTCATAGACATAATCAAATTTATCAGTGTTGTTTGACTCGCTCATCTTTATTGTTATTTTATGCACCATAGGTTCTGTAACAACCTTTTCAAAGGCGAAAGAAGAGCCGTTCTCCCACAAACCTGCTGGTTTAAAAGACCTTGCAAGCACCTTTTTATTATCTACATAGATTTCAGCATAGACAGGGAATCTCTTTAAAACGACTTCTGCACTGCTCCTCATGTGTTTTGGCAGTTTAGCAAGTTGTTCTTCACTCAATGCCTTCTGCACTTTTGAAGGTTTGCCGCTGTGCTTAAAACTGAATATCAGGAGCGAATCTTTTTCACCGAAGAATGTATATGGTGTATTTGAGATATAGAGTGTTACCACTGCGGCAAGAGCAAGGATAATGATGCCGGGTACTGTAAGCCGTTCCTTTATAAACTGGTGTAAAATCATCTTTTTTTCAACCTTTTTTGCCTTTAATTCATTGCTGAAACCTTTTAGTTCATCAAGGAATCTATCCCTGTGTATTGCAGACATCCATGCAGCCCTTATCTTCTGCGGGTCAACTTCCTTCTTTTTTAAAACAGGCGGTCTGTTATTCAAAAGCCTCTGTTCAAGCCATTTATTCCCTTCCCTGTAATGGCAGTCATTTACCTCGCACCCTGATATGAATATGCCGCCTGCACCCGCTTTAAAGGCATATTCCATCATGGACGACTGCAGCATGGCAATGCAGGGCAGGTGCAAGACCCTTACATGCGGCATGTCTTTTAATGCCCTTGTATCAGGGTTTATGAGTCCTTTGACATTAACACCGTAATTGCATATAACAGCGAGTATCTTTGGCTCACTCGCAGGCAGTTTTAACAGGTTTGATATTTCTTCATTGATATCTTTTTCTGTCCTGTCCGGAAGGTCTATTGCATGGAAGTCACATGAGCCGATACAGAAACCGCAGGAGGCGCATTTTTCTTCAGCAACAACTGCCTCAAACTCATATGGCCTGCCGTCGCTCCTCTTTTTCATAAATACAGCCTCATACGGGCAGTCCTTGAAACATAGTTCGCACCCATTGCAGTTTTCAAGTATAACCTCTGCTTTTGGTAATCTTTTGAAACGAGGAAGCCATGGGAGGATGGTAATCAGCGCTATACCGCCGACTATTATTGACCATGAATACCATACAGGTAGTGCATACATAAGCGGATATATGGGGAGATAAAACCAGTCTATACCGAAACTTGCTTTTGCAACACTTAAATCCGCAGGCATCTTGCTTGCTGCAGGCGCTGCCAGGCACATGATGAAAAGGAGGATGCCTATAGCCCAGTTAAGGGCAGCCGGAGGGTTTATAACAGGACGGGAAATCCGGAGAACATGGAGCCATGCTGCTGCAAGCAGGAGAGTAGGTATTGAAAGATGTATAAAGATAACCCCTATAAACAGGAGATTGGAGACCGCTCCATTGCTTAAAAAAGCCCTCTGCAAAGGTTCTCCGAATATCGGGAGGAAGTCGGCAAATTTTGTGGTTGTGGAGGCAATAACCTGCGCCCTCTGGTCCCATACCATCCAATACCCTGTCACACCCGCTGCCCAGAATGTGACTATTAAAACCACACCCGTTACCCATGCCACCCATCTCCAGTTGTGGTACCTGTCATTTAAGAATTCCTTTACAAGGTGCAGGAGCATTGCAAGCATAAGTCCGTCAGAGGAATACCTGTGTATGCTCCTCATTATGCCGCCCAGATACCACTGTTCATTGGTAATATATTCAAGAGACTTATACGCCTCATCAACATTTATACGGTAGTAGAATAACAGGTAAATACCTGATACGAGGACAAGCCACAGGAAAAAGAACGAGATTGCCCCCAGGTAATATAGTGGATTGAACCGAGGGGAAAAAACCCTGTTAAATATTTCTTCTAAATAAAGCCATCCCTTATGAGCCGTGGGCAATAACCTATTATACATATCAAGCCTTCCTTGTTGCATAAATTCTTAATTATGCAATAATATGCTATACAGAGCGTCATAATTTCGCATACCTGCGTTGCTCCTCGGTTCGTTGTTGCGGCGTATGCCAAAAATACGCCTCACTCCTCACCCGACCCACGCCACTTGGCGTGGGTGCCCCCGCTCCTTGGTCTGCTTTGTTCTGACGCTCTGTATGCGCAACTATTTATGTCGCTGTGTATAGATGTTTTCTGAGTATATTTATATGACTTAAGTCATATTTATCTTATTGACAATATATTAGGATTATGCGCAATTAAAAAAGAGAGGTTTGTTCATGAAGATTTATATTACAATAATAATCAGTATATTTGCATTTTATTCTTTATTACCTGCAGATGCAGGCACTGACCAATCCACACACAAAGGCGATTCAGATAAAAAACAGGATACAGTGCAGATATTCCCTGAGCCGTTCAGGGTCAATAAACCTGCGCCTGATTTTACACTTATAAATCAGGACGGGAAAAGGACAGGATTAAAGGATTTCAGGGGCAAGATTGTGATTATGAATTTTATATACACCTCATGCGGTGAAACCTGCCCTGCACTGATAACAAAGTTCAGGGACATTCAAAAGGCGATGAAGGATAAAATTGGAAAGGAGGTCATTCTCCTTTCCATTACCATTGACCCTGAAAGGGATACTCCGAAGGTATTAAAGGAATATGCAAAAACGCATGGAGCAAATCCAAAAGGATGGTTATTTTTAACAGGCACACGCAAAGAGATAGATAAGGTTTTAAACACCTACAGGATTATCTATGAAAAGGACCAAAAAGGTAATATCGGACATGTTAATATGACAATTCTTATTGACAAGCAGGGTGTAGAGACATATAATTTCGGCGGTTTTAATTACCCTGCAAAGCAGGTTATATCAAAGACAAAAGAACTCCTGGCTAAAAAGTAAAGTCAGGGAAATATAAAAAAAGGAGGAGAAGAGAAAAATGAAGAAGGTATTAACTCTAGCATCAGCAGTATTAGTATTATCCATTTTTGCAGGCAAGGCGCATGCAGATGGCAAGGCTGTATACATGGCAAACTGTCTTGCATGCCATGGCGACAAGGGGCAGGGCACCCTTGTTGGCCCTGCACAGAAGGGCAATAAGTTTATATTAGAAACCAAGGAGGCGGATCTTAAAAAAATTATCCTTGAAGGCCGCGCAGGAAAGGCAAAGAAATATCCAAAGATACCTGGGGATATGCTTCCATGGAAGGGCAAGATCAATGATAAGGACCTTGATGCCGTTATAAAGTTTCTAAAGACAGATCTTCAGAAATAAGTTTTTGAATAATAAAGGCAGGAAGAATTTGATAATTAAGATTCTCCTGCCTTTTTATTTTTAGGGTTTATCAATTGCGATATGCAATAATATCAGATATACACTCAAACCTTGAGGCATTTGAGGCAGTCCTTGAGAAGATAGATTCACTGGATGTAGACGAGATAATATGCCTTGGGGATGTGGTTGGATACAATGCAAACCCGAATGAATGCATTGATATAATAAAACACCGCAGAATAAAATGCATCATTGGAAATCATGACAGCAGGGCAATAGGGATAGAAGAACCAACTGATTTTAACACTCACGCCAAAGATGCAATATACTGGACAAGGGACTACCTGACCCGTGAAAACATTACCTTCCTTAAAGACCTTCCGCGAAAAATATATTTCGATAACGGGAAATCCATAGGCATCCACGGCTCTATAGACTCTACAGACAGGTACATCTTAACCTTTAACGATGTTTTTGATAACTTCAATCTTATGCGCAGCGAGCAGGGTCAGCCGATTATATGTTTCTTCGGGCATACTCATGCGCCAAAGGTGTATAGATGCACCGAATATGATATAATCGCCATGCTGGCAGAAGAGGTGAGACTTGAAGATAATAACCTGTACCTGATAAATCCAGGCGCTGTGGGACAGCCCCGCGACGGCAACCCCATGTCATCATTTCTTGTTTACGACGTAGGCGAGATGATGGTAAACTTCTTCAGGGTCGGGTATGATATTGACCGATGCTGTGAAAAGATTATAAAGGCAGAACTTCCTGAATATCTCGCAGAGAGACTGAAGCACGGGTGTTGACACTATAACCTTTAATTTGATAGAAATATGGGAGGCTGCTGATATGATAATGGCAAATATACTGATAGTCGGAGGTGGGAAGGGCTGCAGGGAACTTCTCCCCATGCTTGTTTCTGATAGAGAGATAAGAATAGTCGGTGTTGTGGATAAAGACCCTGATGCGCCTGCACTTTCCCTTGCTAAAGGGATGGGCATACCTGTATATGGTAATTTTGAGGCAACATTAAATAAAGACAATTTTGATGTAGTGGTAAATTTGACAGGCGATAGAAATGTATCGTTGCTTCTCAGGAAGATGCTCCCCCTTTCTGTTGAGGTAATTGATGGGCTGAGTTCAAAGTTGCTATGGCATTTAATAAAGGAGAGACAGAAGAAGGAAGAGGAGTTGAACAGGAGGCTGGAGGAGCATAATGCACTGTACAAGATAGGCATACAACTTTCATCAGCAGGAAGGTCGGAGAAGATATTTGATATTATCCTGACGAGTGCAATGGAACTTGTAAATGCTCCGGCAGGGAGTATAGTAATAATCGATGAAAGGAACGGGATGTTCAGGCTGGTACTGGCAAAGGGTTTCAGCCAGAAGTTTATATCAGAATCTACCATTTGGCAGGCAAGGGCAAAGGGGCTTACAACGGCTGTCTTAAACAGCGATAAGCCGACTGTAATATCCGATATAACAAAAGAAACGGCGCTCTCCATAAACCCCTCTCTTTTAGAGGAGGGTATAAAATCAATTGCAGGCATACCGCTTCGTTATGCAGAGAAGGCTGTTGGTGTATTGTATCTGAACGACTTTACTGAAAGGGTTTTTGATGAAAGGGACATCTCAATACTGAACCTCATGGCAACACAGGCGACTCTTGCCATTGAGAAGATGCAGTTACTGGAAAGGGTCGAGCAGCTTGCAATAACAGATGAACTGACAGGTCTTTATAACCACAGGTATTTTAGCAACACACTCTCCAATGAGATATTCAGGGCTAAAAGGTATAAGCACTCCATGTCCCTTGTGATAATTGACATAGACAACTTTAAAAACTATAACGACTTATATGGTCACATATACGGCAATTTCATCCTCTCTGCTATGGCAGATATATTTAAAAAGAGTGTGCGTAAGACCGATACGGTTGCAAGGTACGGCGGCGAGGAGTTCGCCATTATACTCCCTGAGACCGATAAGGAGACTGCAGCAATGCTCGCTGAGAAGATTAGGAAAGAGATTTCGGATTCCTGCAGCCCTGAAAAGAACAGACAGATAATGTGCGGTGTGACTGTAAGTATCGGGGTCGCAGTGCTAGGTGAAGATGCAGATGATGAAGAAGACCTTGTTAAAAGGGCTGACGAGGCTATGTACCATGCCAAGAGGTCAGGTAAGAACAGAGTGGTGAGATATGAAAGGGATTAAAATACAAGTATTGGAAAGGGAGCGGATATGAGGATTATTGATGTGCTTAACAGGGACTTTGTAATCGCAGACCTCAAGTCTAATGAGAAACAGGGTGTGCTGGAAGAAATGGTCTCTGATATTGCCTCAAAGATAAACGGCATTGACAGAGAGATGCTTCTCGATGTACTTCTGGAAAGGGAGAAGTTGGGCTCTACCGGTATAGGCTACGGTGTTGCAATACCCCACGGGAAAATGAAGGGTATAAACCATATAATCGTTACCTTCGGGAAGAGCACAAAGGGTGTTGACTTTCAGTCGCTTGACGGGAAGCCGAGCCACATATTCTTCCTCATCATAGCGCCTGAAGATTCCACTGCAAGTCATTTAAAGGTGCTTGCCCGTATATCCCGTCTGCTTAAGGAATCAGTATTCAGGGATAAACTTATGTCTGCATCCCTGCGGGATGACATATATAAGATTATTGTAGATGAAGACAGGAAGGTATAAAAGATATGGCAAACAACATAATTGTTTCAGACCTGCTCGGGGAGGAGATTTACAATAAACTGAAACTCAAGGCTGTATCAGGGGAGAGGTGGTTAAAGAAAAAGGTATCCGTCCCCCGTATACAAAAGCCCGGGCTGCTGCTGACATGCCTCCTTGGGAAACTCCATCCTGACAGGATATTGATATTCGGGAAGGCAGAGTTAGGTTATCTTAAAAACCTTTCAGTAAGGTCGCTTGAACCTGTTTTAAGATGCCTTGAGAAGACACCTTCACCATGTTATGTGGTTACAAGGGGGCAGAAGGTGCCGCAGTTCCTTATTGACCTTGTTGATAAGAAAAAGATACCTCTCCTTAAAACAACTCTTACATCATCAATATTCATTGACAAACTCACAAAATACCTTGATGAGAGACTTGCACCCACCATGACAAGCCACGGTGTCTTTGTTGATATCCTTGGAGTAGGCATACTGATAATCGGAAAGAGCGGCATAGGCAAGAGCGAATGCGCCCTTGACCTTATTACAAGGGGCTACAGGCTTGTATCCGATGATATTGTTTTTCTCAAGAAGATGCCGCCTGGCATTATATTCGGCATAGCAGCAGATGTTATAAAATACCACATGGAGGTCAGGGGTATAGGTATAATAAATGTCAAAGACATCTTTGGCATAACAGCGGTACGGGAAAAGAAGCAGATGGATATAGTGGTTGAACTTGTTGCATGGGACCCTGAAGATGGTTATGACAGGCTTGGTTTTGATGTGGGGAAATATGAGATACTAGGTATTGAACTGCCTATCCTCCGCATACCTGTAAGCCCCGGCAGGAGTGTGGCAACAATTGTTGAGGTCGCTGCAAGGGATAAGATATTAAAGATAATGGGACATGACTCTGCCCTTGAGTTCTCTAAAAAACTCCATAATACCATTAACAGTAATAGAAAGGGATAGGCAGGAATTTGAAATTATGAGTTTAGAGAGACTTGAGACTTAAAAGTCTTAGGACTGTGGAGACATTGTGAAGAATACCCGTCTTGTAATATTGAGCGGTCCTTCAGGTGCAGGTAAAAGCACAGCAATAAAGGTTATGGAGGATATGGGCTTTTTCTGCGTGGATAACCTCCCCGTAGCATTACTCCCAAAATTTTTATCTCTTTCATCTGAGTCAAAAGAAATAGCAAAGGTTGCAGTAGTCGTTGATATCAGGGAAGGGGAATTCCTTAAAGACTTCCCCGGTATATTTAAGGAGATAAAGAAAGAAGGATACACGCCTGAACTTGTCTATCTTGAAGCCTCTGACGATATGATATTAAAACGATTCAGCGAGACGCGCAGGAAGCACCCGCTTGCAGAGAGCAGGAGCCCTGCTGACGGCATCAGGATGGAACGGGAAATGCTCGCCGGCATAAAGGAACTGGCAGATAAAATCATAGACACATCTCATTACAATGTTCACCAGTTAAAAGAGGTGATAAGGGATTATTTTTCAGGCCCGGGACATACAGAGAAGATAACCGTCCATATCATCTCCTTCAGTTACCGCTACGGGATTCCGAGTGATGCTGACCTGATAATGGATGTCAGGTTCCTGCCAAACCCGTACTTTGTTGATGAGTTCAAGGGTCTGAACGGCACTGACGAAAGGGTCAGAAGGTTTATACTGGAAAAGGCAGAGACAAAGGGGTTCATTGACAGGTTTTTGAAACTTATGGATTATCTTCTGCCGCTTTACTGGAAAGAAGGAAAGGCATACCTTACGATTGCCATAGGGTGCACAGGCGGGAAGCACAGGTCAGTCGCAATTGTTGATTTTTTATACGATATAATAGAGAATGAAAAATGCATAGTCAAAAAGAGACACAGGGATATTGAGAAACCATAAAAAAACGGTTTAAACTGCTTAAACGGTTTAAGAGGAGGAGACGTATGGTCGGTATTATCGTAGTAGCTCACGGCGAACTTGCAGACATGCTCATATCTACTGCTGAATCCATAACAGGGAGACTGGAAGCCGTAAGGGGTATTGCAGTGAATAAGGGTGATACAGCAGAGGATATAAGGAAGTCCATATCAGACGCGATAAAGGCTGTTGACAGCGGCATGGGAGTCCTCATACTTACAGATATGTTCGGGGGCACGCCTTCAAACATAAGCCTCTCGTTCCTTGAAGATGGGAAGGTTGAAGTGCTGACAGGTGTCAATCTCCCGATGCTTCTGAAACTATACAGTTACCTTAAGGGCAGGACGTTGTCTGAACTGGCAGAACTCTTGCAGACAAGCGGGAAGGAGAGTATTGTAATATCCAGCAGGATGCTGAAGAAAGAATAAACACTCATAGCCTTATCTCATAAAGGGGCAAAAAAATCTTGTTGGTTTTGCTGCCTGCCCCGCCTGCAAACCCGGGGCATCTAAAAACCTCCCATCCAAACGGTTTGCCAGCGGGGCAGGCAGCAACAAAAAGATATTTTTGGAACAAGGTGGTTGGTATTGGGGAATGGAACATTTTCCATCGTAAACTATACACAACGACATAAATAAAGCCGCATACAGAGCGGCAGAATAAAGCAGACCAAGGCACGACGAAAGTGAAGAGTGAGGCGTATTTTTAGCATACGCCGCAACGATGAACCGAGGAGCAACGCAGGTATGCAAAGTTATGACGCTCTGTATAGATAGGTTTTAAGGAGTTTTTATGGGAATAGTCCTTGTAAGGGTGGATGACCGTCTTGTACACGGACAGATAATTGAGGCATGGGTGCCGTTTTGCAGGGCGACTGCAATAATCGTTGCAAATGACGAGGCTGCAGGCAGCCGCATACAGAAGATGGCGATAGAGTCCTGTGCATCAAAATCCGTATCCATAAAGGTTGAGACTATAAAAGATGCAGCCGGTGATATAATCTCTCCGCGAATGGAAAATGAGAATGTAATTGTTATTGTCTCAAACCTGAGGGATATAGTCAGGCTCCATTCATGGGGCATAAAATTTTCTTCGGTGAATATAGGTAATATCCACCATAACGGGGAAAGACACGGCATCGAGTATATGAAGTTGTCCCCGTCTATATTTATTGACAGG
>MGPS01000024.1:329-524 GCA_001797495.1 Deltaproteobacteria bacterium GWC2_42_11 | reverse complement strand
CCCGCCTGCAAACCCGTAGTCTCTAAAAGCCTCCCACCCAAACGGTTTGCCGACAGGGCAGGCAGCCCCAAAAGGGTATTTTCGGGACAAATAGTTTATAGTTGATAGTTCATAGTTGATGGCTATGAACTATGAGCCATGAACTATAATATATTATGGCATGTATTTATCGCATCGGCTGTCGGCGGGCTCATC
>MGPS01000024.1:0-207 GCA_001797495.1 Deltaproteobacteria bacterium GWC2_42_11 | reverse complement strand
ATTATGGATAGGCGACCTCCCCTTAGGGAGTCATGTGCCGCCGCATGAAACAGCGGCAGCAGTCATTGCAACAGCCATTGCAGTAAACACGAGAAGTGTCCTGCCCGGACAAGAGATTTTGGGCTTATGCATATTGATGGTTATACCATTTGCTGTAATATGTCAGAAGGTGGATGAGTGGATAAGGGGGTTCAACAGCCATTATTA
>MGPS01000023.1 GCA_001797495.1 Deltaproteobacteria bacterium GWC2_42_11 | reverse complement strand
TTTATATAATCGGAAGTGTTGCAGGTCCGCATCCTTATCCCATGCTCGTAAGGGATTTTCAATCAGTGATAGGCAAAGAGGCGAGGGGACAGATAAAGATGCTGGAAGGCAAACTGCCTGATTATCTTATTGCATGTGTCGGAGGAGGGAGTAATGCAATAGGGCTATTTTATCCTTTCCTTAAAGATAAAAATATAAAGATGTTCGGTGTTGAGGCAGCAGGCTATGGTCTTAAAACAGGCAAACACGCAGCGTCAATTTGCGCCGGTAAGGTTGGCGTTCTGCATGGGAGCAAGACATATCTATTGCAGGATAAATATGGTCAGATAACACACACACACTCTGTTTCAGCAGGGCTTGATTATCCGGGGGTTGGTCCCGAACATAGTTTTCTGCACGATACTGGAAGGGTTGAATATACATCTGTCACTGATAAAGAGGCACTTGATGCATTTAAAATACTTTCCCTGTCTGAAGGCATTATACCTGCACTTGAGAGTGCACATGCAGTTGCATATGCGATGAAACTGGCAAATAAGATTGATAAGAAAAAGGTTATAATTGTTAATCTGTCAGGCAGGGGTGATAAAGATTTAAACACTGCTGCAAGGGAGATGGGGGTGAAATACAGTGATGAGTGAAGAGTTAAGAGTGATGAGTAAAAAAAAGAGCAGGATAGAAAAGACATTTGAGAGGTTGAAGGCAAAAGGCGAGAAGGCGCTGATAACTTTTATTACAGCAGGGGACCCTGATATAAAGACAACCAAAGATATTATTTTTGAACTTGAAAGGGCAGGGGCTGATATTATTGAACTTGGCATACCTTTTTCCGACCCGATGGCGGATGGCACAACAATACAGGCATCGTCAGAGCGGGCGCTAAAAAAAGGAGCAACATTGAAGCGTGTTTTGGAATTAGTGAAGGATGTAAGAAAAGAAGGCATGCAAACAGGGGTCAAGGCGGGCGACCTCTGGGCGCGGGGTCAAGGGGTCAGAATCCCTATTATACTCTTTGGCTATTACAATCCTATATTTGCATATGGAGTTAAAAGATTTGCCAGAGATGCCAAGAATACAGGTGCAGACGGCGTTCTTGTAGTTGACCTGCCACCTGAAGAGGCATGGGAACTCAAAACAGAGACAGATAAGAATCAACTTGACCTGATTTTTCTCCTTACCCCGACAAGCGGTGTCTCAAGGATAAGGCTTGTTGCAGAAAGGGCATCAGGTTTTATATACTATGTTTCTGTTGCAGGGGTTACAGGTATACAGAAGGAACTCTCAAAAACTCTGAAAACGAGTATAAACAACATACGACGATTTACATCCTTGCCAATATCCGTTGGTTTTGGTATATCTACGCCAAATCATGTGAAAGAAGTTTCAAAATTTGCAGACGGGGTTGTTGTAGGGAGTGCAATAGTTAAAGTGATAGGAGAAAATAAGGGGAAAGATATAGCAGATAATATTGGAAGGTTTGTATATAAACTAAAAGCAGCAACAAGGAGTTCATAATATGGTTAAATCAAAAAACACAGATACAGTAAAAGGAAACAGCATTGACGCATTGCGTGAGCAGATCAGACTTCTGGAAGAACGGCATATTAACCGTGAAAGCGAGATCAGCAACAAACTCGAGGAGTTAAAAACATTAAATGAAGTTGGCAATCTTCTGGTTTCTTCACTTGACCAGCATATTGTCAGGAAGAGGGTGATGGAGGCAATTACAAAGGTTTTAAGGGTGGAAGCAGGTTCGCTGCTTATGGTGGATGAAAATAATAAAGAGGTTTACTTCGAGGTGGCACTGGGTGATAAGAGTGATATGGTAAAGGAGATAAGGTTAAAGATGGGCGAGGGCATTGCCGGGTGGGTTGCAGAGCACGGCGAGCCGCTTATGATTCAGGATGTAATGAAGGATACGCGGTTTTATAAAAAGGCTGACAAGAAGACAGACTTTGTTACAAGGAATATACTCTGTGTGCCGGTAAAAATAAAGGATAAGATAATTGGTGTGCTGCAGGCAATAAACAGAATAGACGGTGGTTTTACTCAGGATGACATATCCCTCTTTGAAATGTTTTCAAACCATGTCGCTATAGCGCTTGATAACGCACGGCTCTATGAAGATGTAAAAGAGGCATTTATTGATATAGCAGAGACACTTGCTGAGGCTATTGAAAAAAGAGACCCGTACACAGGTGGACATACAAGAAGGGTGGTGAATTACAGCCTTGCAATAGCAGAGCATATGAATATGTCTGAAAAGGAGAAAGAAATGCTTAAGTTTTCCGCAGTTCTCCATGATATAGGTAAGATAGGTGTTGACGACAGTGTGTTAAGGAAGCATGGTCCCCTTACGAGGGAAGAGTTTAATATAATGAAGAAACATCCTTTGTATGGCGTCGAGATCCTGGGGCATGTAAAACAACTCAAAGACCTTATACCAGGTATGTTTGCCCATCATGAGCGTCCGGATGGAGAGGGCTATCCAATAGGATTGAAAGAGGATGAAATACCTTTGACCGCAAGGATTATATCGGCAGCAGATGCATTGGATGCAATAACAACCAACAGACCATACAGGAAGGGTCTTTCTCTTAAGACAGCAGTTGAAGAAATAAAAAGATGTGGGGGTACCCAGTTTGATGCAAGTGTTGTTGAGGCATTTATAAAATCGTTTGAGAAGGGTGAAATAGCAATGTTGATGTCTCAGTCTGATGAAGGTAGGCGGATATGAAGTTGAGGGTGTTAGGCTGTTCTGGTGCGGAAATGCCGGGTCATAAGGCAACGGCATTCCTTATAAACGAAGATACACTTCTTGATGCCGGGACAGTTGTTTCAAATTTAACATTAGAAGAACAGATGAAGATAAAGAATGTTATTGTTACCCATACACACCTTGACCATATAAAAGACATACTGTTCCTTGCAGATAATCTAATATTAATAGATAAGGGCATAACAATAAATATAATAAGCGCTCCTTTTATATTGGAAAGTCTTAAGATGCATATCTTAAATGACGCAATATGGCCTGATTTTACTATGCTTCCCACTATTCAGGATGCTGTATTGAAACTGGTTCCTGCGGATGTTGGTGTTGAACTTGTTCTTGGAGACATCACCATAAAGCCTGTTAAAGTAAACCATACTGTGCCTGCAGTAGGTTATATTGTAAAAAATAAGGATAGCGCCTTTGCATATACAGGCGATACATCTTTAACAGACGAGATATGGGATGAGGCTTCAAAAGAGCCCAAGTTAAAATTTGTCATTGTAGAAACATCGTTCCCTAACAGCATGGAAAGGATAGCAAATGCCAGTAAACACATGACATCTAATGACCTTGCTATCTCTCTGAAGAAACTTGGCAGGAGTGATATTACAGTCTATATAACGCATATCAAGCCGCAGTTTTTGGACGAGACAAAGAATGAACTCAATGCAATAGATAATCTCTGTTCATGCATACGGATATTAAATACCAATGATGTCATAGAGTTCTAATACGAAAAACAATTGGCAATTTGCAGTTGTGCAAACTGGTAATTGACGACTGGTAACCATATATTATGCTCTGGTTTAAAAAAAAAGAGAAGACATCACATGCAGCAGCGGATGAAAAAAGGGTAAAGGTCCCGGAGGGTCTCTGGATAAAGTGCGAGTTCTGCGGAGAGATTATATACAAAAAAGAAGTTGAACGTAATCTGGAGGTGTGCCCCAAGTGTAATTATCACTTCCGCATTTCAGCAGCGAGGAGGTTAAAACTTGTTCTTGATGAAAACACCTTTACTGAAACAGATAAAGATATTGAACCAGTTGATGTCCTGCAGTTTAAAGACATCAAAAAATATAAGGATAGGCTTAAGTCTGCACAAAAGACCACTTCTACAAAGGATGCGATAATATGCGGTACAGGGCTGATAAACGGACATAAGGCAGCACTTGGTGTATTTGAATTTGATTTTATGGGCGGGAGCATGGGGTCTGTTGTCGGGGAAAAGATTGTAAGGCTTATTGAAAAGGCAGTTGAAGAAAAAATTGGACTGATAATGTTTTCGTCATCAGGCGGCGCCAGGATGCAGGAGGGTATACTGTCACTTATGCAGATGGCAAAAACAAGTGCATACATCTCAAAATTAAAAGAGAATGGCTTGCCTTTTATATCCGTCCTGACAGACCCTACTATGGGTGGTGTGACGGCGAGTTTTGCAATGTTGGGCGACATTATTATCGCAGAGCCGAGGGCTTTAATCGGTTTTGCAGGCCCGCGTGTTATAGAACAGACAATAAGACAGACACTTCCGGAAGGTTTTCAGCGGTCAGAATACCTCCTTGAGCACGGTATACTTGATATGATAGTTGAGAGGAAGAATATGAAAGGTATCATTTCAAAACTCCTGAATATGATATTAGTCCAGTAATCCGCTGTCAGCAGTCTTAATGCTTCTTATGCCGGCAATATCTTCTTATCCAGATGCCATAAATTACCTTTACAGCCTTGAAAGATTTGGCATTAGAATGGGGCTTAAAAGGATTAAAACCCTTCTAAAACTACTTAAAGACCCTCATAAAAAATTCCCTGTTATCCATATTGCAGGCACAAATGGCAAGGGTTCAACATCTGCAATTATAGCATCTATACTTCATGAGGCAGGTTATAAGGTTGGTTTATACACATCTCCGCATCTTGTCAGATTTAATGAGAGGATAAAAATAAATGGGGAAGAGATATCTGATGAGAGGATAGAAGAACTTGTCAGCAAGATAAAAGAAAAAATAGAATCCTCTCCATCATCTGTAAAATCAATACTTGCATCCCCTACTTTTTTTGAATTCACAACAACACTGGCTTTTCTTTATTTTGCAGAAAGGATGGTTGATATTGCTGTTGTTGAGGCAGGGTTAGGCGGCAGACTGGATGCAACAAATGTATGCGCACCCATTGTTTCCATAATAACAAATATAGCAAGAGAGCATGAAGACATACTCGGGAAGGGTATAGAAAATATAGCAGCAGAGAAGGCAGGGATTATTAAAAGGGGCGGAGTGCTTGTGACTGCATCAAGAGACAAACGGGCACTTCAAGTGTTTCAGGATACCTGCAGTAAAAGGGAAGCAAAGATATACCAACTCGGGATGGATTTTAAAATCAGGAGAAGCAGAGGCGGATTTTCGTTTGAGGGCATGAAATGGCATCTGAAAAATCTCAGGTTAAATCTTGCAGGCAGGTTTCAGTATGTAAATGCCTCTTTATCTCTTTTTGGTCTGGAAATCATTGACGGTAACAGGTTTAAGATTACTGAAGGTGCTGTAAAGAAGGGGCTTGAAAATGTCAGACTGCGGGGGAGACTGGATGTTATTTCAAGAAGACCTCTGGTTATCCTTGACTGTGCACACAATCCTTCGGGTGCGAAAATACTTAGGGACTCAATCCTTAAGGAGTTCAATTATAAAAGGCTGATACTTGTTGTCGGCATAATGGCTGATAAAGATATAAAAGGCTTTTTCTCGTATCTTGCACCTGCTGCTGATATGGTCATACTCACAGTGCCGCATACACCGCGTGCTGCCAATATAGACATACTGCTTCCAGCAGCGAAATCGTTTGCAAAAAATATTATCGTAAGTAAAGATGTAAAGAAGGCTTATAGTATGGCAAAATCCATGACAGGTGGGGACGACCTTGTCTGTGTTACAGGTTCATTTCATACGGTCGGGGAGGTAATGAATATATGTCAGCAAGAATAATCTACGGTATAAACCCTGTAACAGAAGGGCTCAAATCTCATCCAGAGGACTTTAAAGAAGTTATTATCCTCTCAGGAAAAACAGGTAAGGAAGTTGAAAGCGTAAAAAAAATTGCAAGCCAGAATAAAATAGCGCTCAAAAAGAGTGCCAGGCAGGACATGGACAGACTGGCAAGAACTCAAAACCATCAGGGCATAGTTGCTGTCCTTAAAGAATTCAGATATGTTGACATTGACGAGATCCCAGTCATATGGAAGAGGTCAGGTGAAAAGGCATTTATACTTGTCCTTGACAGCATTGAAGACCCTCAGAACCTCGGTTCACTTATACGCACGGCAAATGCTGCCGGTGTTCACGGCGTGATTATACCTAAAAACAGGGCAGCAGGCATAACGCCAGCCGCTACAAAGGCATCAGCAGGTGCTACAGAATATACAAAGATATCTCAGGTCACAAACCTTACCGCTGCAATAGATGACCTTAAAAAACAAGGGGTATGGGTCGTCGGCATGGAAGGTAATACCGGAAAAAGCATTTACGATTTAGACCTTGATATGGATATGGCAATTATTATTGGCTCTGAAGGCAAAGGCATGAGGAGACTGATTAAAGAAAAATGCGATTTCCTTGCCTCTATACCAATGAAAGGGGATATATCCTCACTTAATGCATCTGTTGCAGGTGCGGCTGTCATGTTTGAGGTTTTGAGGCAGAGGCAAGGCAAGAAGAATCAGAAATGATGTAGAAGATTAACCCTGTACACGATATTTCTATTACTTCTTTTTCCACCACACTATCGCTGATTTTTTCTTAAACCGTGCAATAAGTCCATGTCTTACCTTCTCCAGTTTCTGTATCAGAAATGTTTTGAGTTTTTCGTCATGTTCTTCTGTGACAATCCCCATATATTCCTTCCAGAATTCTACTGCCTCGTTCAGGTTATCAAAGGGCTGGTCAAAACTGTAGTCTATTATATCTATATTGGCAAAAATACCTGAGTTGTGGAGTATTGTGTAAGTTTTGAGGTAATCGTTCCGAGAAGGGAATTCTTTGTTGAAGATAATTGGATAGAGTCCTTTATAATAAAACTTGTCTGCATTCGGGTCAGCACCCTCAATGAGGAATAGTGCTTTTCTGGCAAGTTTGTCAGCCTCTTTTATGAATGTTTCTGAGTGCAATAGTTCAGGTACATTTGCACAGAGGATTACATCATGCGGTTTTATTTTTATATCTCCCCATGCAGCATTGACCGTTCTTATGTTTTTTATATTCTTTTTCTTTACCTCCTCCTGAAGAACCGAAATCATTGCCCTTGATGGGTCAAGGACTGTTACTATTTTGCCTGCATTTGCAAGCGGGATTGCCAGTGCACCGCAGCCGCTGCCGACATCAAGAAATGTCTTGCAGTCTCTTGTTCGGGGCAGGATTATCTTAAGTGCTTTTTCCGGCAATGCGGAGTACTTAAGCCCGCGAATGTACCACCTTGCCTTTAAAATATTCCAGAACCCTTTTTGTTTTTCTTCCATATATCTCTGATACAGCCATGAATAATTTGAAATAATATAAGAGAGTAAAACAGACGGCAGGTTATATAACTGGCGCGCCTGAAGGGATTCGAACCCCTGACCCACTGCTTAGAAGGCAGTTGCTCTGTCCAACTGAGCTACAGGCGCATGGTGCTGTAAAGTTTATTTTTTTACTATACGGATTTATGCTATTGTAGTCAAGATGTTTTGGGACGGATGTTCAGACAGTTGACAGGTATGCAATCATTTTGGTTATAATGCAATCTGCATAATAAAACACTGCTATTAAAATGGAGATTATTGAGACAGGTTCAGTAAAGGAGATTTTCAGTAACCCGAGAAAGGAGAGGACAAAGACCTTCTCGAGCCGTATACTCAATCGCCACTTTGCAGATTGATTGGTCGGGGCGAGAGGATTTGAACCTCCGACCCCCTGCTCCCAAGGCAGGTGCGCTACCAGGCTGCGCTACGCCCCGAATGAGGCTTTTTATTAACATATAAAAAATGACTTTTCAAGTCTTTAATGACATTTAATGACATTAAGTGTTACTAACTGATTGCACTAATAACATCGCGAACCAGATTAAGTATTTCTTAAGGGGGGAGAAATTATACATACACACTTAAAAGAAAACCTACACATCCGGGAGAAGTTTTATACGAGGATATAACACCACCATTGTGATATTCATATGCTATCTATACAGAGCGTCATAATTTCGCATACCTGCGTTGCTCCTCG
>MGPS01000022.1:26049-26299 GCA_001797495.1 Deltaproteobacteria bacterium GWC2_42_11 | reverse complement strand
AGCCAGGATAAATAAAACTGTAGCCAATCCTTGAGTCGCTCCCTATTCCAATCCTTACTTTATTTACATCAGCGCCTACCCTTTCGCATATATTTGCTATCTCATTTATAAAGGATATCTTGGTTGCAAGGATTGCATTTGCCGCATATTTTGTCATCTCTGCGCTCTTGACATCCATTGCAATTAACCTTTCATGATTTCTTGTAAACGGCGCATAGAGTTCTTTTATCTTTTCAAGCGCTTTAGGGCT
>MGPS01000022.1:0-25991 GCA_001797495.1 Deltaproteobacteria bacterium GWC2_42_11 | reverse complement strand
TTTAAAAATTCAGGGTTTGATACAACATCAAACGGTATATCAGCGCCCCTTTTTGCAAGTTCCTCTTTAATTACTGACTTAACCTTTTCTGCAGTGCCTACAGGGACTGTGGATTTATCAACTACAACCATGTAGTGAGATACATACCTGCCTATATCCATTGCCACATCTAATACATGCTTTAAATCAGCGTTCCCATCCTCACCCATAGGTGTGCCAACTGCAATGCAGCATATTTCGCTGTTGTCCAAAGCCTCTTTTATATCAGCGGTAAACTTCAAAGTGCCGAGTTTGAAATTTTCATGGACGATTGCCTCAAGGCCAGGCTCATATATAGGGATAATCCCTTTTTTACTGTTTTCTATCTTCCCATCATCCACATCCACACATATTACACTATTCCCCATCTGCGCCATGCATGCGCCTGTTACAAGCCCCACATATCCTGTGCCTATGATTGAAACCTTCATCTATTTTCTACTCTGTACATTGGCAATGCTCCGCCCTCTCAGTTACATATCCTGTTTTTATAGCAGGACTGCAGCCGAAAAGGGAAGTTGGAGTTGTGAACTCCTCAACTCTCAACTATTTAGAAAACGCCCAATAAATTGGGCAACTACACTCTAAACTCTTTCCACATCCGATGCATCTATCTTTAAAGACACGCCCTGCTGGATTATATCTACAGAAAGAACAAGCATATGCTGTCCTGCCCTCTTCACAAGTATGCCTTCTACCCCGGCAAGCGGCCCCCTTTTTATCCTCACTGTCTGCCCTTCTTTTAAATAGGGGTATGGGTCAATATCCCGCTTATTCTCAATAATCTTTTTTAAAGATATTATCTGCTCTTCAGGTACAGGCGCTGGCTCGCCGGGCAAGATGCCTAGAAATCGTACAACTCCCGGTATTTTTAAAACTGTCAGGATATCTGAATAATTTTTCTGTATGTGCACGAACAAATATCCCGGAAATAGCGGAAAATCCACCAGTTTTTTCCTGTCCTTCCATTTTCTCAGTTTTTCAACCACTGGCAGAAAAAAGTCTATGCCAATATCAGCCAACCTGTTAGATATCTTAAACTCATGTCTAGATCTTACATAGAGAGCATACCAATATAGATTCTGACTATACAGAGCATCATAACTTTGCATACCTGCGTTGCTCCTCGGTTCATCGTTGCGGCGTATGCTAAAAATACGCCTCACTCTTCACCTTCGTCGCTCCTTGGTCTCTCTTTGTTCTGACGCTCTGTATGCGGCTTTATTTATGTCGTTGTGTATATATATTATATCAGCCATTATTCAAGATAGTATATCTTTTCAGGGCTTATATTCAGTTGTTTTATGGAGCCAACTGCATCGTCTGAAATAGATGAAATAAGAATAGCGTCCCAGTCTATACTTTTTATATCCTCAACCGAATAAATCCTTAAGCCAAAAAATCCACTGTCTTTCTTTTGATTGTCAATTATACCCACAATCTTTATAGGAAGTCCGCGCGTAGATATATAGCACAATTCAGCAACTTCGTTATCTCCCCAAAGAAGGACATTTTTAACGCCAGATTTCTCCATTGATGCATAAGTTGAGTCAATCCTCTGTCTTACTTCTCTTAAATAATTTATTGAGCGGTGTATATAGTTATAGGTGAGTCTTGCCTTTTCTGACAGCCCATGAGGTGTGAGGATATATTTAATCCTGTTCCGCGGAAGGTTTTTAATCTTAAGATATCCTTTCTTGTAGAGTTTCTTTAGATAGGCATTAACAAGACCGACTGCTATCTCAAGGCGGGCAGCCAATGCCCTCTGAGTAATCAGCGGCTCTTTTGCTAACTCATCAAGCAGTCTGAACGATATTTCATCAGAGGCATGGTTGTTCATGCCGTGAACAATAACACGGAAAAGATATGTATGTCAAGGTCTTATTCACGCTTTGCTAATCCCCTCTTATACTTCTCGGCACCCCGTATGATGCTGCCTTTCTTCTAAGTTCATCAAATTCACTCTTAAGTTCCTTAAGCCTTGCTTCGCTCTCTGTTATCTGTTTCTTATACTGGTCATATGCTTCTATTTCATCTTTTGTGTAAGTCTGCCCCAGGCGCCTGCCCCTTTCAAAAACATCAACATACCTCTTCTGCTCTGATATGGTCTTCTCAAGTTCAGAAATATCCCTTTTTATTTTCTCAAACTCTGCCTTCCACCACTCAAGCGGATAATTGCCAAAAAGTTCCTCTGAAGGAGGGGATATTGTCTGCTCCGGTCTTTCCTCAACAGGACGTCTTCGCTCAATCTCAACAGGCTTCTCTTTATATATCTTTACCTTATCCCTGTATTTTGCAGGCACATTAAGAATATCATCAACAACATGGATATTCCCTTTCTCATCTGTCCATTCGTAAATATCCGCAAGTACTACAGGCACATGGATTACTGTTATCAGGCAAATTATGGATAGTAAAATTATTTTTGCCATTTTAGCCCTCCTTTGTGAGACGGTAATCAGCTGCTCATGCAGGCTTCACAGGGATATATACCTTAAAAGTGCTTCCTTTTCCAATAACAGAATCCACTTCTATCCTGCCGCCATGTGCATCTGCTATCTCTTTGCATATACTCAAACCAAGCCCTGTCCCGCCGTCCTCTCTTGACCTCCCTTTATCAACCCTGTAAAACCTGTCAAATATAAACGGCAAATCTTCCTCCTGTATTCCAATCCCTGTATCAGAAACCTTTATGACAGCATTATCATTGCACCTTTCAAGCGATACAATGACATTCCCGTGATCATGTGTAAATTTAACTGCATTGTCTAAAAGATTTAAAATAAGCTGCCTTAACCGCAGGGGGTCTCCAGACACAAGAACCTCTTCATTTTTAAGCAGTTTCATCTCAACCTTTTTAGCCTCTGCAATATGTTTTGTCTGCCTGAACTTCTCGTCAATTATCTCATTCAGTCTTACATCCTGAAACTCATGCTTCACATCTGTATCGCTTTTAACGAGCGTCAAAAGGTTATTCACAATCCGCGACATCCTGTTTATTTCTTCGAGGTTGCTCTCGAGCACACCCCTCATCTCCTCCAGACTCCTGCATTTTTTAAGTGCAACCTCTGTCTCACCCTTTAATATGGTGAGAGGTGTCCGCAGTTCATGCGATGCATCTGATGTGAACTGCTTCATCCTTTTGAAGGATATTTCAAGCCGTCCTACCATCTCATTGAATGTATCTGCCAGGTTGTCTATTTCATCCCCTGTCCCCAGCACAGCAATCCGTTCGTGCAGGTTTTCTGCACCTATCCTCCTTGCAGCAGTTGTTATCTCATGGACTGGTGAAAGAGCCTTTGATGCAAGGACAAACCCGCCTGCTGTTGCAAGTATTATAACAAAAGGTATTGTCAGGTAGAATATATAAACAATGTCTGAAAGCGTGCTCTGGACAGACTCCATGGATGCAGCCACCTGGATAATATAATCAAGGGTGTTATTGTCCATTGCAGGATATGTTATGACCCGCAGGGGCTGTCTCCCTACATAGTCAACTGTCTCGTATGTGGTCTTATTGGCCAGTGCATTTTGCACAGCCTTGCCTGAAAGCGGGAGACGGGCTTTACCCAACGTTTCTGACCTTGATTTCACATTGCCAAAACGGTCAGTTATCTGGATGTAACTGCCTGATGTCTTCAGCCCGAAAAACCTCTCCATCAGGACATCAAAGTTCTGCGGCAGTATCAGTTGTGTATGGGGTTTTATAACTGTCCGCGCCATTGTCTCGGCAAGGAAAAGGAGTTTTGTGTCCAGTGCAGTCACCATTGCCTGCTGCGCTGCAATATAAAGGAATATCCCGGCAGAGATAAGGCTGAATCCTAAAAGGCTTGTATACCAGAAGGTGAGTTTGGTGCGGATGGTGAATGGCATACTACTTATCTTCTTTTAGCACATACCCCATCCCACGGATAGTATGGATGAGTTTATCAGGGAAATCCTTATCTACCTTGTTCCTGAGATGGTTTATATAGACATCAACCACATTTGTCCCGCTGTCAAAATCATAATTCCATATATGCTCTACTATCATATTCCTTGTAACAACCCTGTTCGGGTTCCGGAGGAGATATTCAAGGAGGGCATATTCCTTTGCAGTAAGTTCAATCTCCCTGTCCCCCCTGTATGCCTTTCTGGTTGCACGGTCAAGTTTTAAATCAGCAAAATTCAACGTTGTTAGTTTATGCTCCTTTCTTCGCAAAAGCGCCCTTACCCTTGCAAGGAATTCGTCATATGAAAATGGTTTTACAAGATAATCGTCTGCCCCGCTGTCCAGACCTTGAACCCTGTTTTCAACAGCATCCAGCGCTGTAAGGAGAAGTACCGGTGCAGTCACACCCTTTCCCCTTATGGTTTTAAGGACATCAATGCCGTTTTTCTTTGGGAGCATAATGTCAAGAACAATAACATCGTAGTCATTTGTAATGGCAAGATATTCACCTTCTATCCCATCACCTGCAGCATCAACAGCATATCCCTCTTCAGTCAGCCCTGACTTGATGAAATTTGCCACCTTCCTCTCATCTTCAACAACAAGGATTCTCATAACTACCCATTCAGCAGTTTAGCAGGGCACGTTAAACGTGCCAGGGATATTTTTTCTGCTAACATCACCCATTGCAACCATTCCAATAGATCCATTTGCAAACATATCCGATGCCAGTTCCATCAAATCATCTTGTGTAACCTTCTCAATCTCCCTGATTATCTCCCTTATCGGCACAGTCCTCTTGAAATATATTTCATCCCTTGCCAATTTAGTCATCCTGTTCTCAGTGGTCTCAAGACCAAGGAGCATTCCGCCCTTTAACTGCTCCTTTGCAATGTTAAGTTCATCCTGACTCACGGGTTCCCTTCTCAACTTACCAACCTCTTTTAGTATTAAATCTATTGTCCTCTTAGTATTGTCCTTTGAAACACCTGCATAAACCACAAGCGCACCTGCATCAAGATAGAGGTTGAGATATGAATAGACAGAATATGCAAGCCCCCTCTTTTCCCTTATCTCATGGAATAGCCTTGAACTCATGCCGCCGCCAAGGATGGTATTCAGCAGATATGCCTTATACCTTGCAGGTTCTGATTGTGAAGGAGACGGCACACCAAGACATATATGCACCTGCTCAAGTTTTTTCCTTTCAAGCACAAGAAAAGGTGCAGGTTTTGCCTGTTTAATTTTTCTATTGAACGGACGGCACTCCATCTCCTCAAACGACCTTCTCAATAGTCTGACCAGTTTACTGTGTTTCAGGTTGCCTGCTGCTGTTATTATTACTGTATGCGGGAGGTATGCATTCCTGAAGTATCTGAGGATTGCATCCCTTTTAATGGATTTGATGATATCCGCACTCCCGATAACAGGCATGCCTATTGAATGCCCCTTCCAGAAGTTTGCTGCGAATATGTCATGGACAAGGTCATCAGGTGTGTCCTCTATCATCTTTATCTCCTGCAGCACAACAAGCCTCTCCTTCTCAACCTCCTTTTGGGCAAACCTTGAGTTTAAAAATATGTCTGAAAGGAGGTCAATGGCAAGGGGAATGTCATCACCCAGCACCTTTGCATAAAAGCATGTATATTCCCTGCCTGTAAATGCGTTCAGTATCCCGCCTACAGACTCTATCTCCCTCGCGATATCCCTTGCAGACCTTTTCTCAGTCCCCTTGAAAAGGAGGTGCTCTATAAAATGAGACACACCGTTCTCATTTTCCATCTCATCCCTTGAGCCGATATTGACCCATATACCTATTGATGCGGACTGGAAATCATGGACCTCTTCGGTGATGACATGGATGCCGTTCTCTAGTCTTGTTTTCTGGATTTTTGACATGGGTGAAATGAGTTAAGGATTTGAGGAGTTAGGGAGTTAAGGAGTTTTTACTCATCAACTCCTTAACTGTATTTTCTTTTACTCCTTAACTCGTAACTGCCTTTCCCAGCGCCTCTTTACGGGACAATCTTATCTTGCCCTGTTTATCAATCTCTAAAACCTTCACAAGAACCTCGTCCCCTTCTTTCAGCACATCCTTGACATCCCTGACCCTTTCGTCAGAGAGTTGCGATATGTGCACAAGTCCGTCCGTTCCCGGGAATATCTCAACAAATGCGCCGAAATCCATTATCTTCCTCACCTTGCCGAGATAGATCTTACCGACCTCTGCCTCCTGAGTCAGTTCTCTTACCATATCCACTGCCTTCTTCGCGGCATTTTCATCTGTTGAAGCAATATTTACTTTTCCTGTGTCATCTATGTCTATCTTTACACCTGTTTTCTCAATAATCCCTTTTATGTTTTTGCCGCCAGGACCTATCACATCTTTTATCTTGTCCTGTCTGACATATATGGTTAATATGCGGGGGGCATGGACAGAAAGTTCAGTCCTGTGTGCGGATATGGCATCCTTCATCTTTGAGAGTATGTGGAGCCTCCCCTCCCTTGCCTGATAAAGGGCTGTCCTCAGAATATCTCTTGTAACGCCGCCTATCTTAATATCCATCTGCAGGGCAGTAACCCCATCTTCTGTGCCTGCAACCTTAAAGTCCATATCTCCGAGGTGGTCTTCATCTCCGAGTATATCAGAGAGTATTGCCACCTTTTCACCTTCTTTTATTAAGCCCATTGCAATACCTGCAACAGCGGTTCGTATCGGCACACCCGCGTCCATTAACGATAAAGATGCACCACATACTGATGCCATTGACGATGAGCCATTGGATTCAAGTATCTCGGATACGAGCCTTATGGTATATGGAAAATTATCGTTCGATGGGAGTACCTTTGCAATCGCCCTCTCTGCAAGCGCTCCGTGCCCTATCTCCCTTCTCCCAGGGCCCCTTAGTATTTTTACCTCGCCTGTGCAGAACGGCGGGAAGTTATAGTGCAGCATGAATGTCTTTGATTCCCAGCCTGAAATGGCATCTATCCTCTGCTCGTCCACTGATGTGCCGAGCGTTGTGACAACAAGCGACTGCGTCTCGCCCCTTGTGAAAAGTGCGGAACCATGTGTCCTTGGAAGTAAACCCACTTCTATTGTAATATGCCTTATATCCTTCATACCCCTGCCGTCTATACGCAGCGAGTCATTCAGTATCGCATCTCTCATTACCCTGTATTTGATGTCCTCAAATATCTTTATTATCTCATCTTCCCTGCCTTCATATTTTTGCTTTAACTGAAGAATGAGTCCGTTTAATATATTGCTCAGGGTCTCGTATCTCTCCTGCTTGGCATTTATCCTGAGCGCTGCCTCTATCTTTTCCTTTGCAAACCCTGTTACATCAGATATGAGTTCTCTGCCTGCATTCAAAGGAGGGACAGGCATCTTGCTGTTTCCTGTTTCTTCTGCCATGCAGTCCTGTAATTCTATTACAGTCTGGATTGCCTCATGTGCAAACATCAGCGCCTCCAGTATATCATCCTCAGGCACGATATTCGCACCGCCCTCTACCATGATTATCGCATCCCTGGTCCCTGCAACAACAAGGTCTATGTCGCTCACCTTCTGCTGGGCAATGCTTGGGTTGCAGACAAACTTACCGTCTATCCTCCCTACCCTTACGCCTGCAACAGGACCATCAAAAGGTATGTCTGATATGGTTAGCGCTGCAGAAGCACCTGCAAGCGCAGCGATTTCAGGGTCGTTTTCAAGGTCAACAGAGAGCACTGTTGCTATTATCTGTGTCTCGTTAAAATATCCCTTATGAAAGAGGGGCCTTAACGGTCTGTCAATAAGCCTTGAGGTAAGAACCTCCTTCTCACTCGGTCTTCCTTCTCTCTTGAAAAACCCGCCTGGTATCTTGCCTGCGGCATAGGTCATTTCCATATAATTAACTGTCAAAGGGAGAAAGTCCGTCCCTTCAGAAACCTCTTTTGCAGCAACAGCGGTAACAAGAACAACTGTATCGCCGTACCTTACCACCACACTGCCGTTTGCCTGCTTTGCCACCTTCCCTGCTTCTATAGACAGTTTCCTGCCGCCAAACTCCACCTCATATTGTTTTACCATTAGTTTTTAGACCTCTCCTGATATATGTCTTTACTTCCTGATACCGAGTTTCTCTATCACAGCCTTGTACCTTGCAGCATCCTTTTTCTTGAGATAGTCCAGAAGCCTCCTCCTGCGGCTTACCAGTTTCAACAAACCGCGCCTTGAGTGATGGTCGTCTGTATGCACCTTAAAGTGTTCTGTAAGGTAAGATATCCTGTCGCTTAAGAGCGCTATCTGGACCTCCGGCGAGCCAGTGTCTTTTTCATGGACCCTGTACTGTCCGACAATCTGCTGTTTTTTTTCCGTTGTAAGCATTTTTCAATCCCCCCTTTCTCAATGGATTCATTTAGTTTAGGCTGCTCTTAAATATCCTCACCCACTTAAACCTGTCACCGTCAAAATGCCCCAGTGCAATAATCCTGTCAAGAAATATATATTTTATCATAGTACCATCTTTATACAAACTGCAACTAATTTTAGCCCTTTCAGGATTCATGCCATTCATAACATACCGCATGTCTGCCTCGTCAACAAAAACAGCAGGGAGTTCCTTAAACATCTCTTCAAGGCTTATTATCTTATCCATTGACACACTCTCTATATCCAGACTGTCTCCCAGCGAAAATCTTCCGTTCCTTATTCTTTCAAGGGAAACAAGATGCGCACCGCAGCCAAGTTTTTTACCGGCATCGTGGCACATTGACCTTATATAAGTACCCTTTGAACATACCACTCTGAATTTTACATAAGGGATGGATGCCTCCATGACTTCAACCTCATAAATATTAACAGTCCTCGGTTCCCTTTCTATATCTATCCCCTGTCTGGCAAATTTATAAAGTGGTATCCCGTTCTTTTTTAAAGCAGAAAATATGGGCGGCACCTGTAAGACACTCCCCTCAAAACCTTTCAGGACAGACACGATGTCATCTTCCCTAACAGGTGACACATCATTTTTAGCAGTTATCCTGCCCTCAAGGTCGTATGTATCAGTCTCCTCGCCGAGTTTCATTACAGCAACATACTCTTTAACATCACTCTCAAAAAACCTTGCAAGGCTTGTAGCCTCGTTAATGCAAAGCAGGAGCACACCTGTTGCAAACGGGTCAAGCGTTCCGGTATGCCCAACCTTTTTCGCATTTATAGCCCTCTTAACCTTCTTCACAACATCGTGCGAGGTTACACCTTTTGGCTTATTTACAACCAGGAAACCGTTCATTTGTTCACAATCCCTTTTACCTTCTTTGCAGCAGCAGCAATAATCTTGTTTTTTGCCTCCTCAATTGTGCCTTTTACACTGCAGCCCGCAGCATTCTTATGTCCGCCGCCGCCAAACATAACACCGACTTCAGAGACATCTACATTACCCCTTGACCTGAAACTAACCTTGTACTCCCCTGACCACACTTCCCTGAACAGTATCCCTACCTCTACACCGCTTATAGACCTTGCATAGTTTACAAAACCATCTGCAACATCCTTGTCTGTATCTGCATTTTTAAGCATATCAAGCGTAACAATCAGAGTTGCAATCTTCCCGTTTTCTATTACCTCCAGCGTATTCAAAACCATGCCGAGAAGTTTAAACCTCTTCGCAGGATAACTCTCGTACACCCTCTGGGAAATATCCCATGGGTCAACACCAGCCCTTATCATCTGCGCTGCTATCTCAAGTGAGTGCGGCGTTGTCCCTGAATATCTGAACGAACCTGTATCTGTCATAACCGCAGTATAGATGTTTATAGCAATCTCTTTTGTTATCTTAACCTGCATAGCATTCAGGAGGTCAAATACCATCTCCCCTGCTGCTGATGCGTCAGGTGTAATTATATTTATATCGCCGAAACTGTCGTTTGTTATATGGTGGTCTATGTTTATAATCCTACCGCAGTTTTTTATCTTCTTAAAGTTGTCGCCGAGCCTGTCTATCTGTCCGCAGTCAACAACGATAGTTGCATCGAATGCAGCATTGCCGTCAATATTATGCACAACATTATCAGCGCCGGGCAGAAACATGAATACATCAGGCACATTGTCGTGCAGAAAGACCGTTGCGTCCTTGCCAAATTCCTTTAATCCAAGTCCCATGGCAAGCGCAGAGCCGACTGCATCCCCCTCAGGACTAACATGGGAGACAACAAGGAAGTTCTTACCCCGCATTATCTCTTCAACGACCTTATCAAAACGATTGTCCATAAAATATAGGTTGTAGGTTATAGGTTGCAGGTTTTCTCTAACACCTATCACCTATTACCTGTCTTTAGCCCTTTCAATATCTCGTTTATATGACTTGAATATTCAAGCGAATCGTCATATCTGAATGTTATCTCGGGGATATGTTTCAAACTCAACCTCCCTGCAAGCGCCCGTCTTATATAGCCGCTTGCATTCTGCAATCCCTCCAGAGACCAATCTCTCTCCTTCTCTGTCCCGATAATGCTGAAAAATACCTTTGCAGAGCGCAGGTCATCCGATACCGCAACCCTTGTGATAGTCACAAACCCTATGCGCGGGTCCTTTATTTCCTCCATCACGAGCATGGTGGATATCTCTTCCCTTATAAGATCGCCAACCCTGTCTGAACGTTTGTAAGCCATAATCATAAAGATCGTTATGCGTGTGCGTGCTGCTTCGGTGGGACAGGCATCTTGCCTGTCATCACAGGCTGGAAGCCTGTGCCACTCACGTATAACGCACACGTTTAACGGCTTTTCAGTAATTCACTATCTCTATCCTGTGGTCTATTATCTCTGCCAGGTGCATACCATCTATAAAATCAATTGTCTTGTCAATGACAGAATTTATGAACTTCGTATCATTCCCGACCGCACAGAACCCTATCTGAGACCTCTGCCAGACATCGTTGTCACCAACCTCTGCAACAGCGACATTAAAACGCGATTTTGTCCTCTCAATAATTCTTCTTAAGACCTGCCTCTTATGTTTAAGGGACTGGCTGTCATGTATCAGTAAATCTATCTGACAGATACCTACCACCATAAATCATAATTGGAAATTGTAAACTGCACTTCTTTATAATTTCCCCGCCACCTCTTCCATCAAATACGCCTCTATAACATCCCCAACCTTTATATCATTATAACCTTCTATACCCATACCGCATTCATAACCTGCTGCAACCTCTTTTATATCATCTTTGAACCTTTTAAGAGACGAGAGTTTACCATCATATACAACCACATTATCCCTTATCAGCCTTACATTTGCTCCCCTGTTTATCTTTCCATCCACAACATAACAGCCTGCTATATTACCAACACGGCTTATGTGGAAGACATCTCTCACATCCGCCCTTCCGAGAACCTTTTCCTTCAACGTTGGCTCAAGCATCCCCTCCATCGCATTCCTTATGTCGTTCGTCACATCGTAAATTATGCTGTAAAGCCTGATATCCACACCTTCTTTTTCAGCAAGTGTATGCGCCTTTGGTTCGGGTCTGACATTGAAACCTATTATAATTGCGTTTGACGCAGCAGCAAGCATTACATCCCCCTCATTGATACCGCCTACTGCATTGTGCATGACCTTTATCTTTATTGCGTCCATCGGAAGTTTTTTAAGTGACTCTACAACCGCCTCAACAGAACCCTGCGCATCCCCTTTTACAATCACACCGAGTTCCTTGACCTCACCAACCTTTATTTTGTCGTACAACTCATCAAGACTTATCTTGCTCGTCTTCCTGAGTTCAGCCTCTCTTTCCTTCCTCTGCCTTATGGCTGCTATCTGCTTGGCAGTTGATTCGTCCTTTACAACTATAAACGCATCCCCTGCATCAGGAGTGCCTGATGCACCAAGCACCTCCACAGGCATGGATGGACCAGCCTTCTCCACCCTCTTGCCCCAGTCGCTTATCATTGCCCTCACCCTTCCCCAGTGCACACCTGTAACAAATGCATCCCCTACCTTGAGAGTGCCGTCCTGCACGAGTACTGTGGCAACAGGCCCCCTCCCCTTATCCAGTTTTGCCTCAACTATTGCCCCCCTTGCAGCCTTGTTTTCGTCTGCCTTGAGTTCTAGCACCTCTGCCTGAAGCAGTATGAGTTCAAGGAGTTCTTTTATCCCTATTCCCTTCTTTGCAGAAACCTCGCAGAATATTGTACCACCACCCCAATCCTCAGACACAAGTTCGTATTCTGTAAGGGACTGCTTTACCCTCATAGTGTCGGCTCCGGGCAGGTCTATCTTGTTTACAGCGACTATTATCGGAACATTTGCAGCCTTTGCATGGTTTATTGCCTCTATTGTCTGAGGCATTACGCCATCGTCTGCTGCAACCACGAGGACTACTATATCAGTAACCTTTGCACCCCTTGCCCTCATGGATGTGAATGCCTCGTGTCCTGGCGTATCAAGAAATGTAACATCACCCTTATCAAGGTGCACATGGTAAGCGCCTATATGCTGTGTAATACCGCCTGCCTCGCCGGCAGCAACATTTGTCTTCCTCACAGCGTCAAGAAGTGATGTCTTGCCGTGGTCAACATGCCCCATGACAGTTACAACAGGGGACCTTGTTTTTAATTCACCTGCTTTCGTAACCACCTCTCTTAAAAGGTCGTCCTCCTGCAGTGTTACATTCTCTACCTTATATCCAAATTCACCGGCAACAACGGCTGCTGTATCAACATCAATGAACTGGTTTATTGTCACCAAGGTGCCCATGTCCATAAGTTTCCGTATAATCTCCCCTGCCTTTATACCCAGCCTCTGGGAAATGTCCCCCACACTGATTGCATCTGACATCCTTATAACCTTCTTTGCATCCTTTACAGGGATGATCTCTGTTGGCTTACCCGGCTTTTTCGGCATAGGTATCTTTGACAGCCTGTCCCATGTCTCAAATGCCTTCTTTCTTCTAAAAACCTGATTCTGTGCAGCGCCCCTCTTCTTCCCGGTCTTTTCAGCAGGCGATATCTTTATCTCTTTTACATCTTTGCTCCCCTCTCCCAGATCAGGCACAGGTAATAAAGGCAAAGGCTCAACAACATCTTCAACTGGCTTAAAAGAGACAGGTTCTGCTTCCCGCTCTATTTTAACCGCTGCCTTTTTCTCATATTTAACCCCCTTCCTTGCAACAGGTCTTGCCTTCTCCTTTTTTGCAGCCTTTTGTGCAGATATTTTTTTAGCGGCATAGGCAGACTCCTTCACCTCTTTTTGTGGAGGCTCTGGAACAGTTTCCTGCTTAATGCTTACAGGGACAGCCTTTTCAGGAAGAGGTGGCGCAAGCGGCACCTCTGCACTCACAGGAGGTTCTGCAGCAGGTTTTGCAGCGCGTCTTCTTATAAGAGTGGGCTTAACCCTCTTTTCTTCTACATCTGTTGTACTTTTTATATTCTTTTTTTCAGGCATTTTATATTTCCTGTATAATGCTTTTACTTTTACTTTCCCTTTTTCTCTTCCAGATACTTATTTGCAGCACCGATAATCTTTTCAGCCTTTTTGACGCCTATGCCCTCTATTGCTGAAAGTTCATCAACCGTTGCCTTTGCTATGTCACCGACAGTTTTAAAGCCAGCGTCGTTTAATAGTTTACCTGTCTTTTCACCAACACCCTCAATGACATCCACACCTGCGTTCAATAAATCATCACCTGTCCCTTCAATGCCCTTTTCAGCGCCTTCGGGCAACTCTTCTGCTCCTTCTTTTGCAAACACATCTTCCATCTCTTCCTTATGTATCTTAATTGCCTCTGTTTCACTCTTTATGTCAAGTTTCCAGCCTGTAAGTCTTGCAGCAAGACGGACATTCTGCCCCCTCTTGCCTATTGCAAGCGACAACTGGTCATCAGCGACTACAACCTCCATGAAATGCCCTTTCTCATCCAGAAACACCCTGGAGACCTGTGCAGGCGAGAGGGCGCTGCATATGAATTTGACATGGTCATTGGACCACGGCACAATATCTATCTTTTCACCCCTTAACTCCTGAACAACTGCCTGAACCCTCGAACCCTTTACACCAACGCATGCGCCTACAGGGTCAACATCGCTGTCCTTTGAATATACTGCTACCTTGGTCCTGTCCCCCGGCTCCCTCGCTATACCTTTTATCTCTATTATCCCTTCGTATATCTCAGGCACCTCGTCTTTAAATAGTTTTCCTACAAAATCAGGATGTGTCCTTGAAATCACAACCGATGGTCCCTTTGAAGCCTTCCTCACCTCGATAATCAACCCCCTTATCCTGTCACCCTGCCGATAACCTTCTCCCCTGACCTGCTCTTTCTTGGGGAACAGCGCCTCTGCTCTCCCGAGGTCGACTATAATATCGCCGCGCTCAAACCTCTGCACAATCCCCGTAACAACATCCCCTCTCCTCCCAATGTATTCATTATATACTGCATCCCTCTCTGCATCCCTTACCTTCTGCGTGATAATCTGCTTTGCTGTCTGGGCTGCAATCCTCCCGAGGTCGCTTATATCGAGTTTTATACCAAGGCTGTCACCTGCCGCCACATCAGGGTCAAGTTTCACGGCGTCCTCAAGTGATATCTCTGTATCAGGGTCAGAGACCTTGTCTCTTACTGTCTTAAACTGGAATAACTCTATCTCACCCAACTCTTCATTGTAGTGGGACTCTATCTCCTTATGGCTGCCATACTTCTTGCGGGCAGCGGTAAGGAGCGCAGATTCTATAGCATCGACAAGCACTGATTTATCAAGCCCCTTGTCCTTGCCGACCTGTTCCAGAACATTATTCAAACTCAAACCCATTGATACCTCCGGCATATTAAAACTATTCAGAATATTATCTCAAGTTTTGCCCTTTCAATACTACCTATAGGGATATTCCATATCCTGCTCTCGCTGTCCCTCACAACCACACTATCGTCCTCAACACCTTCAATCACTACCCTGAAATTTCTCCTGCCATTTATCGGCACCTTTGTCTTTATATATGCCTTTTTATTCCTGTACCTTATAAAATCCATTTTCTTTACAAGGGGCCTGTCTATCCCCGGAGAAGATACTTCAAGGCTATAACTGTGATGTATAATATCCTTTACATCAAGGATTGCACTTATTTCCCTGCTAATCCTTTCGCAGTCATCAAGTGTAATACCGCCCTCTTTATCTATAAAAAACCTCAAAACCCGCCGACCCGCCTCCATCCTGTATTCAATGTCAACAAGTTCAATGTTATTATCAGCAAGTATCGGGACAACAAGTTCTTTAACACTGGAAATTATATCTTCCATTTGGCATACCAGACATCATTTTTACCAATGCCCTCAAATAAAAAAGCGGGCTTGAAGCCCACTTATTGAAAAATCTAACATACTAGAATAGTTTATTGCAAGAGAAAAATAATGGCTGAAAAAAAATGATAGATCACATTACTTATCCAGCGGACTTCGTACACCAAGGATGTTTGTTTGAATGCGGCAAGCATAACTTTACTATGAATTATATTGCATGCAATATAATATGCAACTAAAAATTATTCTCCTTAATTCCTGATAAGTTAAAAATATATCCCGGCAAATTCCCCCTTGACTCTCCGCATAAGTTAACCTAAAATTCACTAAAAAATGTATGTAGACATAAAAAATAATGTTCCCGCCGCTAAACGCGGCGGGAACAAGTCATGAGAGTTGCCGCTCAATTCCGCCGTTATGTGTCTCCAATAACTGGAGATTGGCTATCATGAGCAACTCACTAAAAGCAGCACTTCTATCGGGATTGGTATTCCCTGGCATTGGTCAGGTCGTTCTAAAACGCTATAGACGGGGTATGGTCTTGATGCTTACCGTTTTGGCCTGCCTTTCGGTCATCGTAGCGAAAGCAGTACAACAAGCTTTTTCCATACTCAAACAGATTGAGTTGGCGGGTGGTGTAATCAATATGGATGCTATTTCAAACGTTGCCACTCAATCTTCCACGACTTCCGACGGTCTAGTATTTAATTCCGTCTTGTCACTGATAATTGTTTGCTGGATTCTTGGGGTAGTTGACGCTTACAGAATTGGAAAGAAAAGGGACTTGGAAGAACAATCAACGAGTCAAGGTTCAAATAGCAAAGGCAATTAGTCACATAACGAGTTGCTCAAGAGGGACGCGGCATAAAACCGCCGCGTCCCTTATCTTTTGCATTAACCTGATAAAAAATTCAGATAATCATACCCGCCAGTTATATAATTCAAAGTCCTTATCAGGGACCTTCTCAGAGATATAGCCTTTTGTCGGCCATCGCTCTGATATAAACCCGCTTGCACCCATCGTTATGAAAAACCTTATCTCATCGCCGCTCTTAAAACCCAGTTTATCAAACTCTACAGCAAGTTCAACAACATCCTTTACCGCTATATCCATCTCATCTGCTTTAACGGCCCATTTGCCGTCCTTCTCTTTCTCAAGGATGCGCGCAGCCGCAGCATTAAACCCGTCCAGCCTCACTTCAATTTTATAGTCCTTTGGATAAAAGAGGTTTATAATAAAACTCCACTTTATCTCTGCCTGTATAATACCTTTTATAAAATCAAGTCTGAAAAACAATGAACTTAGGTTGAAGCCATAGTTTACAGATGCGACTATACTGCCGCCTTTCTTATCCCTGTGCATTGCACTGCCGCCTTCTGAAACCTCTATTATTCCGGATGAAAGCCACTCAAAATAGTTTGTTATCTCACCATCTATAACCGGCGTTATAAACGCTGTTGGCCTTGCTGCAGGTTCATAAACCTTTTCCTCTGATATTATTGGTATGTCTAGGTTTGCAGGCGGTTCCATGTCCAGCAGGAGATATAGTTTCTTGAGATGACTCCTGAAAAGTTCATCAAATTCAACATCATTCATTGAAGAATGATCTTCCCCATACCACCAGAACCAGTCGCTCCCCTCTGCTGCATATATCTCATCCCATGCCTGTTTCAGTTTCAGGGCGGCTTCCCTGCTTAACTTCTTATTCTTCTCTCTAATGTTGTTTTCAAATGAAACAAGTATATCCCTTGCCTGGGTCAGGTGTTCCCATGCTGTATTATCCTCATGATGTCCAATCCATATCTTGAAATTATGGTTTATCCATGAACCGGCGAATAACCGCGGTAATTCTTCGCCCGGCTCATTGCCCGCAAGGTATTCACTGATTGTTACTGCCTTTATGAGATGGCTGCCAGACATCTTTGAATAAAGTGCGTTGAGAAAATCGTTCCCATCATTTTTATAATGCTCCCATACATTCTCACCGTCCAGAACTACTGTAACAAGGCTGCTATTTACACTTGCCCCAAGCGACCCCCTTATATGCAGAAGCCTTTCCATAAAGTCGTCTGCAGCCTTATCTGCATCCCATTTTGAATAGACAAACCCGATAAGGTCAGAAAGGACGCGGTCCCTGAACACGATTGAAAGTTCCCTGCCGTCTTTTATTACCCTGTACGGTTTATAAAGGGTATGCGGGTCAAGACACCTGCCGCTGCTATCCTTCCTGATAGTCTTTCCCAGAGACATGCCGAGTATCTCTTCATCAGTTGCAATCCACCTTATCCCTTCTCCTGCTATTACAGGTATAACCTGTTCACTCACAGAACCCTCGGAAGGCCACATACCTGCTGGCATTTCACCGAACACCTTCTTATGAAATGATATACCCCTTCTCACCTGCTCCACTGCATCCTCAGGGTGTGCAAACCTTTTATTCGGAAGTCCTACCCAAGGCATAGCCTCTCTGGCAGAATTGGTATCACATAAAAGAGGGAGTATCGGATGATAGTAGGGGGATGTTGAAATTTCAATAATGCCTCTCTCTTTCAATTCCTTATACTTTGGTATTATCCGCCCTAATATCTCTCTCTGTTTCTCAATTAGGTGTATTTTTTCCTCCTCGGTATATACCCTCCCCTTCATTACAAGTTTCTTGAGAAAACCGTCTCTTTCACGAATTGCAGGGTCTATCCATGAGAGGTTAAAGAGCACCTGCAGGTCTAAAAAATCCTGCACAGTATAATACCGCAGGACATCTTCCACATACTCATCATACAGATTAAAACTCCTCTGTTTGAGAAGTTCCATGTATCTGGGAAATACCATTATCATATTCTCCCAGTTTGCGAAGAAAAATTTGCTAAGGATAAACCTCTTGTCTCCGGGTGTTAATCCGGCTGCAGGTTTTAAAGTCATCTCAAGAAATTTATCCTGTGCATTACCTGCAGCATAGTCTATTATCTGTTCCAGAAGAGACGGTACTATATTGAATGTCTGATGGATATTGGGGTACTTCTCGAGGATGGCTGCCATATCATAATAATCCTTTGTGCCGTGCAGCCTGACCCATGGCAATATATATTTGCCGCTTATAGGATTTTTATACAGCGGCTGGTGCATGTGCCAGACAAATGCTATATGTAGGGGGTTGTTGGTCATAAAGTTACAGAGTTAAGGAGTTAAGGAGTTTTAACTCTTCAACTCTCTAACTCTTCAACTCATTCCTTGCCTTTATACACATACAATTTCCCCTTGTTGTTTGCAAAGAGGAGTTTGTTATATGCAGCAACAGGTGTTGTGGCTACGGCAGAGTATGTGTCGGTTGTCCATACAAGTTCACCGGTATTCAATTCAAACATATCTACATAACCGCTTGTCGTTGCCAGCAGTTCAATGTCAAACGGGACTGAAGTATGGTTTGATGCAACTATCAGGTAACTGCCTGCCACAATGGCAGATACAGGCTTTCCATTGCTTACCTTCCTCCTCCAGATTGTCTCGCCTGTAACCTTATTCACAGCAAATATCTGCCCTTCGGGGTGCATGAGGAGTACCATGTTTTTCTTTATTGCAAAGTCAACAGTTTGCGTAGTATCAAACCTCCATTTCTCATTGCCATTTTCAGGGTCAAGCACGACCAGCATTCTCTCGCCGTTTATAATGTACAGCATGCTGCCGTCTATCGTAGGAGTAGAGCGGCTATATACAGAACTCTTCTCATCTATTATCTTCTTCCACATCTCTTTCCCTGATAACGCATTCAAACTTACCAGATAGCCGTCTGAAAAAAGCATATATATCCTGCTGTTAAAATATGCTGGGGAAGCGTACTGTCTTTTTATCATCTTTCCCTTGACATAGGTTCTGCTGTAATGCCAGACCTTTTCACCTGTAGCGGCATCCAGCGCATAGAGTCTGTCATCCACTGATGTAAAATAAACCCTGCCGTCTGCAATCAGAGGTGCGGATATAATCTCTGTCCTTATGTTAAACCGCCAAATCTCCTTGCCGTTTCTGGCATCAAGGCAATAAAATATACCATCATTTGTGCCAAAATAGACCCTTCCGGAAAATACAGCAGGTGATGATTCCACTGCACCTGTTGTATTAAACTTCCACAGCGCCTTCCTGTTCTGAAGGTCAAGTGCGTAGAATATCCTGTCTGTACTCCCTATATATGCAGTGTCATCAACAACAGCAGGGGATGAATTCTGCATTGGATAGAATGGGAGGATATTAAAGATACTTGTTATATCATAGGACCAGTATGAACGGAGCGGATGTCCGATTGTATCATCTGTTGCACCTGACCTCTCTTTATTCTTAAGATACACCTCCCACGGAAGGCTCTTGACCTCTTTTGCGGGGAGATTGTCACCCTTTTTACCTGAAGTCAGGGCGGTTAAAGAACCGCAGCCTGCGAGCAATATAACTGATAAAATCAGACAATTACTTACTATTAACCTTAAATACCCTTTGCAAAATATCATTGGCATTTTTCTCCAGTCTTTTTATATCGTCTTCCTCAAGCCCTGCCCCTAAAGCAACAGCCCTTGCTGCATCTCTATCCAGCAGGTCTGACGGCGCATGTGAATCGCTGTTTAAGACCATATTTGCACCGTGCTTGACTGCTATCTTTGCCACATACCCGTTTGTCAGATTATGCCCTCTCCTCGCTGTAATCTCAAGATACACACCCGATTTTGCAGCAAGCACCACATCCTCCTCTTTTATAAACCCCGGGTGAGCAATGATGTCTGCCATGGACTCAATAGCTGCCCTGTTTGTACCTGGAATTACAGGCTCTACAGGTGTTTCACCGTGCACGACAACAAGTTTTGCGCCAAGTCTCCTTGCCTCCTGAATCAATCCTTTTATCTGCGAAGGCGGCACATGTGTTAATTCAATGCCCGGTATGACCTTTATGCCCCCTGCTGCATTCAGTTCTCCCGCAACCTTTACAATACGCGGCACAATGAAATCAATATTAGAGGCATCTGCATGGTCTGTTATTGCAATTGCAGAGTAACCCCTTATATCAGCCCTCCTCACAAGTTCAGACGGCAGCAGTTCCCCGTCGCTGAACAGTGTATGTGTATGCAGGTCTATCAAATTTACACCCCTTTCAATGTTTTATTCAACAGGTTTATTTAAGCCAATTTTTAAATAGTACCTTAACAATACTGAATGTTTCAATGTTGTTATGGTTAAACATAAATACAGGCACATCGGGCGCTATATCCAATTTCTTTTTAAACTCCTGTTCTTTCCCTACGTCCATCCCGTCTGATGCGACAAATACAGAGGCTGCAGGCATCCTGTTTATGACAAAGTCCAGGCAATCCCTCGCGGCAGTGCCTGCATCAAGACTCTTCTCATCTGATATGACTATGAGTATGGAACCTATTGCATCTGCAGAAAATGTGTTTAAGAGCGGGATGATATTCCTGCTAACAGGGAGGGCAAAGAAAAAAATATCAGTCCCGCCATGTATTTTAAATGCCCCGACCTCACCCATCGGAAACTCCCTGTGGGATGCTGATGATGCAAACTGTGCGTCTGTTTTAAAATGCGGCAGTTCCTTACAGGAGTCGATAAAAAACTGCACCAGACCTTTATCTGAGTAAAGGAGCATAATCTTTGCATGGTCCGATGCAATCTTTTTCCTGACCTCAAGCGATTCTTCCGGCGAGATAAGTTCCTGCTGCACCTTCATGCCTGCAGCGGCTGTCTCTGCTGCAACCTCTTCTACAATATCCTTTTTTATGAGGTCATCAATAGTCTGACAGACCTCGTAATCCGGGAATGAACACAGGTTTACAACATCCTCAACTCTTGGATTGGATTCTATCAGAAACAGTACCTCATATATAACTGGCTTCAATCCCTTCGGGAGTATCGAAAGGTCAATCTTTATTTTAAGCACTGCGTCAGGCTTTAGGAATTTATCCTTACTCCGCTGTAATTCATCATACTGCCTCATCCCCTCCATTAATAGGTTGTCAACAGAACTCTGTATCTTCGGCGGTATATCTATTGTCTTTGGCTCAAATTCGAACCTCCCCTCCTTCCATTGCAGGAGTCTGAACAAAGCCTTTTCCTTTTCAATCTCCCCGATAGATGCATTAAATATGTCACCGTCTTTTATATATATTAATCCCTTCCTGTCTTCAAATATAATTTTTAACACACCCTCTTTTCTGTTCATATGCAGAACCTGGAGGATATCGGCAAGTGACATCTGGGAGAGCCTCCCTTCAATCCCCTTGCCGCCGCCAAAACGCATATCCTTCCCGGCAATGCACTGCTTAACCCTTGCAAATAGTTCATCCCTGTTAATAGGTTTTATAAAAAGGCTGTCGACCTCTTTCCTGAAACCCCTGATATTGGCGACATCCTCTACTATAAAGATAAAAGGTATATTTTTTGTGCGCGGGTTATTTCTTGCAGAGTTAAAAATCCTCTCACCGTCAAGCGCTTTTGCAGATGCATACAGGGATTTCGGACTCACCTCTGTTATTATAACAGCAAGGTTCTCTTTAAATACGGCATCAGCGGCTTCTGATTCGTCTCCAAAAAGCAGCGGTTCGAACCCCTTTTCGCTCAGGCACTGACCGTATGATGCGAGGTCGTCTCTGTCAGACAAAGCGATGAGTACCTTTTTTACACCTTCTCCCATTTATAACTGCTCCTGCAGGTAATAATCCCTCTGAAACTTTTCTATCAAGCCCTCGGCAAGATAGGGGTCAACACTATGGAAGCAGGAAAAAGTCCCGCCCCACCTTTCTCTGCACACAACCACATAAGCCGTATCTTCCCTGATAAAAAGTATAAAAAATGTATCCAGCAGCCTGTCGTCAGATACATATATATGTGTGGCATTCACAATATTTAACTTATCACTCTCACCCCCACCTACAATAAATACCTTGGTCATTGTCTTGGGCATATTACTTATGGTCTTAAGCATAATACTGTCAGGTGAAATATTTCCCAGCCCCATGTAAAGTATACCTTTTTTAGACGGGTGACGGATTATTTCGCGAAGCACAGTTTCCTGAAGCAGGCTGATGAAAACCGGCGGAAACTCCATATCTGCCCCCACATCAAATGTAGAGGCAACGTTACCATCGTCATATTTATTCTGAAGGAGTATTGAGACAGCCTGCCAGAACAGTTTATCCTTGATGCCGAATTTTGCCCACAACCCGCTTTTTTGGCCGCTTATTCTCTTCTCCGCTGCACCAAGGAGGTCGGTGTAACTTTTGCCATCACTTGGATATGTAGATTGTGCAAAGTTGACGGAGACTTGCGGATACTCTTTTGCCATAACATCTACTGCCCTTCTCATCTTCCTTATCGTAATCAGGGAACCGAGATAGTCTGTCTCAGGCAGTACGGTTATAAACCTGTCATCAACCCCCATACCAACAACATCACAGTTCCTAGATGAACCCGAAATTATATCGATGACATTTTTCAGGACTTCTTTTTTCTTCTTATCATGGATATCCGCATCTGCCCATTCTAACTTCGAAAGGATAACAGAGAAATACCTGTGATACCTTTCGGAGCGGAGTATCTCAATAGTCCCGTATTCCTCCACAAAAGAACCGCTGTATATGCGGGCTGCTGCTGTCTTCTTGTTACCCTCTTTGCTCATAAGATTATCAATATATAAATCTGCATTTTACATATGGACTAAATGAAAGGCAGGTCTTATATGGCAGGAATCAGCCCGCTCACATTTTATACTTTCCAAATTCGTCAGCAGGAAGATTTTCTAATATTTCAAGCAAGTCCTCTGAACTCCCCTCGCCTTGATATTCCTTAACTTTTCTCAAATTAATATTCTTTGACCTTTCAATAACCTTCCTGTCAACGAATATAGGGCTCCCTGTCCTGATTGCAATGGCTATGGCATCGCTCGGTCTTGAATCAATCAAATGCAGTTTCTCGTTATGCAGGAGGTGTATTGTGGCATAATATACATTGTCTTTCAGGTCATTAACCTCAACCCTCACAATATTGGCATTCAAATTTTTAAGGACTTCTTTTAAAAGGTCGTGTGTCATCGGACGGCTCAGTTTAATCTTTTCAAGTTCCACAGCAATTGCACTCGCCTCCATGAGTCCTATCCATATAGGCAGGGCATTCTGGTCTTCTGAATCTTTCAGGATTACAACCGTCGTATTTGTATACGGGTCAACTGCAATTGCAGAAACTTTCATCTCAAGCATCATAAATCATCCTCTTTTGGAGTCCTCCGTCTACTTTTTTCTGCTCTAGTACAACAGAACCTTTTAATGAGTTGGAATACCCATCCTCTATCCTTACAGGCATGACTCTGCCTATAAGGTCTCTCCTGCCGCAGAAATTTACAATCCTGTTGCAACCCGTCCTGCCTGTCAACTCGTCTGAGTGCCCTGCCTTGCTTTTACCCTCAACAAGCACCTCTTTCACTTGCCCTGTCATTGCCTTATTCTTCCTGAGTGTTACCTCTTTCTGAAATGCCTGTAAAAAAGCAAGTCTTTCCCGCCTTACAGTATCAGACACCTGCCCATCGTATCTGGACGCCTCTGTTTCAGGTCTTGGTGAATAATTAAAGGAAAATATGCCGTCATACTCAACCCTCTTGATTATATCCATTGTATCTTCAAAATCCCTGTCAGTCTCGCCCGGAAAACCAACAATAATATCTGTGGTTACTGATATATCAGGACATATTTTTTTGACTTTATCAATCTTTGAGAGATACCCATCCCTTGTATAGCCACGACGCATCATTTTAAGTACCCTGTCAGAACCGGACTGTATCGGCAGATGGATATATCTGCATAACTTTGGCGCTGCAGCAAACATTTCTATAAGTTCCTGAGACATGTCCTTTGGGTGCGATGTCATGAACCTCACCCTCTCTATGCCGGCTACCATGCACACTGCCTTAAGCAGGGACGGGAATGAGATATCGCTGCCGTTATTCCCGTACGAATTTACATTCTGCCCTACAAGCATCACCTCTTTTATCCCGTTTTCAGCAAGCCTCCTGACCTCTGCCAGTATGTCTGAACTTTTTCTGCTTGCCTCCCTCCCCCTTACATACGGGACAATACAATATGTGCAGAAATTATTACAGCCGCGCATTATTGTAACAAACGCCTTGACACTGCTGCCTTCCAGCGGATAGTCAAACGAATCTTCCAGGTCAATGGCATCAGCAAACTCTACTGCAATAGCCTTTTTCCTCCGCAATATTACACTATCTATAAGTTCAGGGAGTTTATGTATACTGTGCGTGCCGAATACAATATCAATGTAAGGAATCTTCTTAAAGAGTCCCTCACCCTCCTGCTGCGCAACACATCCGCCTATACCTATTATCAGTTCTTTATTTAACTCTTTCAATTTCCTAAACCTGCCTGTTGCACTGTAAACCTTATGCTGTGCATTATACCTTATGCTGCAGGTATTCAGGATAATAATGTCAGCGGCAGCAGGGTTATCTATCACAGTGTATTCCATCTTCTTTAAAAGCCCTGCTATCCTGTCAGAGTCGTTTTCGTTCATCTGACATCCGAATGTTTTAAGGAATAAGAATTTTTGCTTCTCTGATGGCAAGCCTGTATTCATCTGAAAATACCTTTTTATCCCCTTTTGTAACCGAAAGTCATGTGGGTTTCATAATATCAAATCATGCCTAATGACTGTAAGACAAAATTTCCTTTCTGGTGGGCTTAACATGCCATGTCCTGGCAACACCGTATGCCTTTTCTATCTTTTTGCCAGCACCCTTTGCCTCACCTTCTGACTGATAAAAGCCAACCCTTAACCTGTACCACTGCTTGCCTTTGAGATTAAATTCAGTGACATATGCGCTATAGCCGCCATCTTTAAGTTTCTTCTCCATTGACACCGCCTCATCCTTTGTCACATAAGATGCCACATGAACAGCCCACGAACCCTTTACAGCCGCTGGTTTTTCCTCTTTCATGGACGCTACCTTCTTATTCTCCTCTTTTTTGGCAGCCTCTTCCCTGACCATCTTCTTCTCTATCTTTTTTTCTGGTATAATAATTTTTTTTGATTTTTGTTCTGCCTTTGCCTCTGTTGGCTTCTTTTCTGCAACTTTTATCTTCTCCTCTTTCTTTGGCTCGAGCATCGGCACAGGCTTTTTCTCTACTGCCTTTTCGTCTTTTTTCTGTTCTGCTGGCTTCGTCTCAGTTGGTTTTGTCAGGGCTTTGCCTTCTTCATGGGCAACTTTCTCCTCCTCCTCAGGAACCTCCACTTTCACCCGCTTCGCAACCTTTTCCGCCTTCGTGGGTTCTACCTCGCTTCCATTTGAATATAGAAAATATACAATGCCACCGCCTGCAACTACAAGCAATACTGCAATAATTATGTTTTTCATATTCTTCACAATGTTACCTCCTTACCAACTTGATTTACTTATTTTCCATTCGCAAAAAGTATAGCACACCATTTTTTTATATCAACAATATTTTACATGAACCTGCTAGCAGACACTATATTTCCCCTTTGCCAATTCCATGCAGAATTTCCTGATATTTGAAAGCCCTGCATCTATTATCTTTTCTGATGCCCTTCTGACCTTTCTTTCATCAACACCTTTTTTTAGGATAATCTGAGCAGATGCAAGATGAGGTTTGTCAATCCTTGTTCCGATTTCGCTCAAAAGCCATACATAGACCTCTTTTATGCCTTCAATATTATCATATAT
>MGPS01000021.1:4807-7998 GCA_001797495.1 Deltaproteobacteria bacterium GWC2_42_11 | reverse complement strand
GAAGGCTACAGGAACTTTGCCAACAAGATATGGAATCTGGCAAGGTTTACTTTGATTAGTTTGGGAGTTAAGGAGTTAGAGAGTTTAGGAGTTAAAAAATCAACTCTTCAACTCCTCAACTCCTCAACTCTTCAACTCTCTCTTGCTGACAAATGGATTTTAACCCGCCTGAATAAAACCATAGAAGAAGTTACAAAGGGCATTGACGGATATTCATTTAATGATGCTGCAAATTCAGTTTATCAGTTTATATGGCACGAACTATGCGACTGGTATGTTGAGATAATAAAACCCGATTTAAGGGGAGATTACGGAGAGGAAAGGAAAATTACGGCACAGACTGTCTTACTAAAGTCCATTCAGGACTCCTTGAAACTCCTTCACCCATTCATGCCTTTTATAACAGAGGAGATATGGTCGGCAATATATGCTGGCACAGACAGCATAATGCTGTCTCAATTCCCTGAAGTTGATAAAGATACCGTATTCGCAGATGACAAAGAAAAGATGGATATATTGATGGATGTTATAAGGGCAATAAGGAATATAAGGAGTGAAATGGATACCCCTCCTTCTGCAAGTATTGAAGTTATATGCCAGACAGAAGACCTTGATAAAAAAATGCTTATGGAGGGCAGCGCACATTACATAAAACATCTCACAAGGGCATCAAGACTTGATACAGGCGGTGTGGGTGAAAAGCCTGCCAATGCTGCCTCTTCAATAGTCGGTAATATAGAAATTTTTGTCCCGTTAAAAGGGCTTATAAACCCTGAAGAAGAGAGCACCCGCCTTGAAAAGGAGATGGGTAAGGTTTTAAAAGAGATTTCTTATCTTGACAAAAAACTTTCAAATAAAGATTTTCTTGAAAGGGCGCCTAAAGAGGTTGTTACAAAAGAGAAGGAAAGGTTTGATGAACTTCTCCAAAAAAAGGTAAAGATTGAACATGCTGTGGAAAGGCTTAAATCTCTGAAATGAAGGTTCTGTTTGTATCATCAGAGGCAGTGCCGTATGCCAAGACAGGCGGACTTGGCGATGTATGCGGTTCACTCCCAAAGGCACTGAAAGAACTCGGGCTGGAAACAGGGCTCATAATTCCTTTTTACAGACAGATTAAAGAAGGGCATTTTGATGTCAGTGAAACAGGTATAAAAGTATCTATTAATATTTCGGACAAAAAAATCAAAGCCCCTGTATTAAAACTTGTCCCTGCATGTCGTAAACAGGGAGATAAGACCAGTACCGTACCCACATACTTCATTAAAAGGGATAAATACTATGACAGGGAATACCTTTACGGAACACCTGAAGAGGATTATCCTGACAGCCTTGAAAGGTTCACACTCTTTTCAAGGGGTGTCCTTGAATCATTAAAGCAGATAGATTTCAAGCCTGACATAATCCACTGCCACGACTGGCAGACAGGGCTTATACCTGTCTATCTTAAAACTGTTTACAAAGACGACCCTTTCTTTTCAGGCATAAAAACAATATTCACAATCCACAACATTGCATATCAGGGCTTATTCCCTGCAGCGCAATTCCATGTAACAGGACTTCCGCATTATGTCTTCCATCATGACAGTATGGAATTCTGGGGCAGGATAAACATCTTAAAGGGTGGAATAGTGTTTTCAGATATTATAACTACCGTAAGTGAAAAGTATGCCAGCGAGATACAGACAAAAGAATTCGGCTGCGGACTAGAGGGGGTTTTGCAGGCAAGAAAAACTCATCTGTTCGGCATATTAAACGGTGTTGACTATGATGAGTGGAATCCTTCTTTAGACAAATTTATTGCAGCAAACTATGATAAAAAGGACATGATAGGGAAAAAGAAGTGCAGGAAAGACCTGTTAAAAGAATACAACTTAAATATCCCCGGCAATATACCCCTGATAGGCATAATATCAAGGTTTGTTGCACAAAAAGGCTTTGACATACTCAAAGAGGCAATGGACGAACTTATGTCCATGGATATAGGCATGGTCATCCTGGGCACAGGAGACAAAAAATACAATGACCAGTTTGCAGGTTTTGCGATGAAGCATCCGCAGAAACTCGGGGTAAGGATTGCATTTGACAATAGGATGGCACACAAGGTTATGGCAGGGTGCGATATGTTTTTAATGCCGTCCCGCTATGAACCCTGCGGCATGAGCCAGATGTACAGCCTTAAATACGGCACAATACCTGTTGTCAGAGCAACAGGGGGTCTTGACGATACAATAGACAATTTTAACCCTGAAACAAGGGAAGGCAATGGCTTTAAATTCCCTGATTACAGTCCATCGTCTCTGGTTGAGAAGGTAAAGGAGGCTGCTGCCATCTTTAATGGCGATACGGGTGCATGGGACAGACTTATAAAAAAAGCAATGTCGGCTGATTTCTCATGGAACATGTCAGCAGCGAGATATGTTGAACTGTACAAGTCTGTTTTAAGCCTTTGACATGGGTATTTTTCCTTATTGACAAGTCATCTGGAAACCGTTAAATGTATATGAAAATCCTGCATAACTTCATATATACACAACGACATAAATAAAGTCGCATACAGAGCGTCAGAATAAAGCAGACCCATGCTTCGCATGGGTACCCCGGGCGCGGGGCACCTAAAGGGACAGGCAACTTTTTTACAAAAAAAGTAGCCTGTCCCTCTCGAAGTGTGGGTCGGGTGAAGAGTGAGGCGTATTTTTAGCATACACCGCAATGATGAACCGAGGAGCCGGGGCACCCACACGAAGTGTGGGTCGGGTATGCAAAGTTATGACGCTCTGTATAAAAAAGCATACGGTCCCATCGTCTAGAGGCCTAGGACGTGGCCCTCTCAAGGCTAAAACACGGGTTCAAATCCCGTTGGGACCGCCAACCCTTCAAAAACTCAGGGCACCTAAAGGGATAGGCAACTTTTTTACAAAAAAAGTAGCCTGTCCCTCTCGTGGGTCCCAAAACTTAAAACTAATGTTTTTCGCTTTTCGCTTTGTCCCGCTTAGCGGGCTTTGACCCGCTTAACGTGTTTTGCACTTTTCACTTTTAGAAACTCACCTCAAAAAACCTTAAAACAAAATTAAGGACACTCCCCACAAATGTTGCAAACGGGAATATGAAAACTGACATCAAGATTGCCGCCTTCATTCCCCTCTCCTTTGCAATCATAAAAAAGTTCGCAATGCACGGCACAAAAAGTGTTA
>MGPS01000021.1:0-4755 GCA_001797495.1 Deltaproteobacteria bacterium GWC2_42_11 | reverse complement strand
CATTACCAGAAGCCCTGCTGCTCCATAGTCCCTTCTTAAAAAGCCGATTATGAACGCCCCTGTCGCCTTTGCAGGGAGGCTCAAAAACCCCTCGATAACAGGCGATGCTATCTTTTCAATGACCCTGAGAAGCCCCAACTTATCCGTTACAAACAACACAAATGTGCCCAATATAAAAAGCGGGACAGCCTCTCTTAAATACCACTCAATCCTTATAAGTGTTTTGACAATTACATTTGTTGCCTGCGGTATCCTTATAGGAGGTATTTCAAGCAAAAAGTCTGACGGTCCGCCGGGCAAAACCTTTGATGCAAGAAAACCAACAACAAGCATTACAAATATAACTACGGCGCCCCAGACTAAAGTTGCCTTGAGCGAAAGGGCGCCAAGCATGCCGAGTATAACGCCCAGTTGCGCTGAACACGGCACACCCAGCGCCAGAAGGAGTGTTACTATCATGCGGTCTCTTTTTGTCTCAAGTATCCTCGTTGTCATTGTTGCCATTGTATCGCATCCAAGCCCAAGGACCATTGGCAGAACCGCCTTCCCATTAAGCCCCATAATCTTAAATACCTTATCAACCATAACAGCAAGCCTCGGCAGATACCCTGAATCTTCCAGTATCCCGAAGAATAAAAAGAAATACCCTACTATCGGCAGAACTATTGCAATGGCATAAGTCAAAGCCATTGTTATCATGCCGTATTCGCCAACCAGCAGATCCTGAATTATCTTAAATGGTATTACAACGTTAACAACCCTTGCTGCCCATGGATTTAAGTATTCGCCAAATACAGCCTTTTCAAGAAAATTAACACTTGTGCCAGCGCCCAATACACCAACGAATTCATACATTGCATATAAAACAGCCAGAAGTATTGGGATGCCCCATACTGGATGCATTGAAATTCTGCTTATAAATACTGCTGTCCTGCCTTTTCTTACGCCAATATTTTCAGAAACAACCTCTGATATAATCCTGTCAACAATCCTAAGCCTTTCTTTATTAATAATATAATTTAACGGCTCTGTGAACCTTGACTGTGTTTCAGATTGTATCTCCCCTATCTTTTTTATCGCATCATTTGACAGGTTCTTATGCAGCCAGTGGTTAAGCGTCTCATCGCCTGAAACAAGCATAATTGCCAATAACCTTTTTGATATATTTGCATCAGGCAGGAGTTTCTCAACAGACTTTATGCCATCTTCTATGACATCGCTGTATCGGACAGAAAAACAAGATTTGACCTGATGCGATATGCCCTTTAAGAGCATGTCTATTCCCTTTTTCTGAGTAGCGATTGTCGGAACAACATCAACTTCGAGCATTTCGGATAGTCTCTTGGTATCAATCGCTATTCCCCTTGACGCAGCCTCGTCAAACATATTAAGGGCAATGGAAAAAGGGAGACCAGCCTCTGACAGTTGAAATGAGATGAGGAGCGACCTCCTCAAATTCTTTGCATCGCATACATGTATGACTGCATCTGCCTTCTGCTTTAAAAGTATATCCCTTGTAACCCCTTCATCATCCGACTGCGGCACAAGGCTGTTTATGCCCGGCGTATCAATAACGCCATATCTCTCGCCATGCACAGATGTTGCGCCTGCTGTAACCTCAACGGTTGTCCCGGGATAGTTTGAGACAGTTGCATACTTGCCTGTGAGTATGCCGAATATAACGCTTTTCCCTACATTCGGATTGCCTATAAGCATCAGGGTCTTTTTATGTTCACTGCGCCGAATTCTTCTGTGTTCATGCATATTGATAACTATTATCGTTTTCAGTTATATATGTCAAGGGAAAACTACAGGGAAAATCCTCACGAGCCTTTGGCTCAAAAGGGGCATGAAAATCTTGCTGCTGCCTGCCCCGCTGGCAAACCGTTTGGATGGGAGGCTTTTATGAGGATTTTTCTCCCTCAAGGGAGAAAAATGTTTGCAGGCGGGGTGGGCAGCAGCAGCAAAAACATATTTTCGGGGAAATTACAGGCTATGGGTTAGCGGCGATAGGTTGCGGGTGGGTTAATTGTCTTTAAAAACACCTCCACAACCTTCGGGTCGAACTGTGTGCCTGAGCACCTTTTCACTTCAGCAATAACTTTATCCATTGACATGCCCTTTCTGTAAGGTCTGTCCGCAGTCATTGCATCCACAGTGTCTGCAACAGTAAGTATCCTTGCCATAAGGGAGATATTCTCTCCTTTCAAACCGTCAGGATAGCCTGTGCCGTCATAAAACTCGTGGTGGCTTTTTACAGCAGGTATAATGTCTTCTAACTGCTTTATTGAAGACAGGATATCCGCCCCTCTTTTAGGGTGCTGTTTAACTATCTCCAATTCTTCCGGCAAAAGTTTGTCAGGTTTATCAAGTATAGATTCGTATGTCCCTATCTTGCCTATATCGTGCAGGAGCCCTGCTATCCTGATCCTTTCCAAAGATTTCTCATCCATGCCCATCTCTCCGGCAATTTTAATCGCCACATCTGTAACCCTCTCTGAATGTCCTGCTGTCCATTTTGATTTTGCATCTATAGCGCCTGAAAGCGCTCTTATGGCACCCATAAAAAGTTCTTCAAGGTTTGCTACAAGCCGTGCGTTTTCAAGCGCAACGCCTATCTGAGATGCAATCCTTTCTAATGTTGAAAGGTTTTCAGGTGTAAATGCTGAATGCCTTTTTGCGCCAACAGTCAATATGCCGTAAATCTCTCCTTTCACGAGCAATGGAAGCCTTATATGAGATAAGAAGCCGTCTTTCAAGAATTTCTCTTCCAGAGGCAAGAGTCCCTTAACCTCTGCAAGATTAGACACATACTCGGTTATACCCCTCTTTACCACATCCGCGCCTGATGTATCTTTAAACGACACAAATTGCCCCTTTGAAATAAAGGTTACGCCAAACCCTGCCTTATAGATAAATCCCCCTCTTTCATTGTCTACAAGGACAACCGTTGTCCTGTCGCACGGTATTACCTTTGAAACCAGCCTTGTAACGGTTTCAAGTATATCCTCTGCCTCCAATGTTGAAAGGATGCTCTTGTCTATCTCGTGCATTACCTGAATTGTCTCAATCTTATGCGAAAGTTCCATTGACTTGTTGACTGTCTCTTTGTAAATCTTTGCCTGCTCAAGGGCTGTAGAGACCTGATGGGATATGCCCTGCATAACCTTTTTATCCCTTTCTGTAAATTCTCTTGAGGTTTTATAGATGCCGATAATCAGACCGAGAGGTTCTCTTTTGCCGAGCAAAGGGATTGCAGTAATAGTGTTAATGTTGGGAAGCCATGGAAATGCCCCCTCACCTTTATCCTCTCCCCGCTGGGGAAAGGGAAGGGTGAGGGGTTCCCCCTTTCCCATTGCCTTTTTAACAAACTCTATCTTATCATCCAGAGGCTCTGTTCTGAAAATTGGAATGAACTCATGCGCCAAACCATAGCACTGTGCAGGTCTGAATATTTTTGCATCCCTGTCCCAAAGATAAGAAAGGCATACATCACACCTGATAATCTTATGTCCGCAGTGCATGACTTGTCCCATTAGTTTGTCAATATCTGTTGCATGCGCAGTCGCCTCTGCAATCATAAGGAGATGAGAGGTTATCTCCATTTCATCTTTAATCCTCTCCTCTGCCATCTTTGCCTCTGTTATGTCCTCAAGGATATGGATTGAATAGAGATATTTTCCTTCTACATCTTTTTTTATAGGATAAAACCTGACCTTAAATATCCTGTTTATATGAGGAACATATACCTCCTCCTCCTCCTCCTCCTGCATTTCCTGTGCCTTTAAACACATCTTGAACGGTCTTTCCATTTTAGGGAAGGCTTCAAAATAAGGTTTGCCGACAATTTCATTAAACTTTAGCCCTGCTGCCTCTGCATAAGCCTTGTTACACCTTATGATTTTAAACTCTTTATCATGGATCAAAAGAGGGTCGGAGATGGAATCAAATGTCGCCTCCCATTCATTTTTTGCCTTCTCAATACCTGCCGTTAACTTATTCAAATCCTCAAGCATATAGAGCATGGCGCTGCGGGATTTTTCCAGTTCTTGCGCCTGCTTCTGCTTTTTTTCAAGTTCTTGCTTTAAGCAGGCAAGTTCGGTTTGTAATTCGTCAATCTGTTTTCGAAGGTCGTTTTCCATAATTAAAACCTCCCTCAATCGCACCCATAAAGGTAGCCGCAGGCTTTATGCCTGCGATATACGCACCCATAAAGGGTGCGGCTACATGCCTGCGCATGTTCGGTTGCGGCTACCCCTTCTCCATCTCCTCAATCTTTTTTTTCAATGCCTCATTTTCGTCCCTCAACCCCTTGATTCTGAATTCACGCTGGACTGCTGCCTTATGAAACCTCTCCAGAAAATCCATTTGCTCTGCAAGTCTTTTCTCTGTCTCTTTGCGCGCTGTTATATCCCGTATTATCCCTGTTGCGTGCCACTCTCCTTTTATATTCACGGCTGAAATGGATAATTCAACAGGAAATTCTGTCCCGTCCTTTTTCAGCCCTTCTCTCTCCATTGTCTTGCCTACAACAGGACCTGTGCCTGTCCTTGAAAATACCTTGAACCTCTCTGCTGCCTTTTGTTTGTACCTTTCAGGGCATATTACATCATGCATACTCCTATTCATTACCTCATCAGCCTTGTATCCAAACATTTCTTCTGCCTTATTGTTCCAAAAATAAATGATTCCATGTCCATTTAAGCAGATGATGGCATCAGGGGCGCTCTCTGAAACACTGCGAAATCTCTCCTC
>MGPS01000020.1 GCA_001797495.1 Deltaproteobacteria bacterium GWC2_42_11 | reverse complement strand
CTGCCAGACGAGGCAGCGGACAATTTTTGAGACGAGCCGTATGTTCACCGATACGGTGAGGAACAAAAATTGGCCAATAACGAAGTATGGCAGCCAAATCGCAGGTTTGTAAAATAGCGAGGTTTTTAATCGCTATTTTACGGTTATTGTTTTATACCTTATTGTGTCTTTAACCCCTGCCTCTCTGAAGCCTTTTAACCTCAAGGCACATGAATCGCATACACCGCAGGCAACATCATTATTCTTATAGCATGACCATGTGATATGAAATGGGACACCGAGTTCAACGCCCTTTTTGACAATATCCTTCTTTTTCAGGTGTATCAATGGCGTAACAATTTCAACCTTTGTTTCAGGCTTTGTGCCTGCGTCTATTGCCTTTTCAAACGCCTTGTAAAAGACCTCCCTGCAGTCAGGATAGCCTGAACTGTCCTCCTCAACAGCACCGATATAAACCTTTTTTGCACCCATAGCCTCTCCCCATGATACTGCTATAGACAAGAGATGTGCGTTTCTGAAAGGAACATAGGTTATTGGGATACCAGTTTGGAGTTCGGAGTCAGGAGGGCGGAGAGGGACTTCTATCCTTTCATCAGTCAGGGCAGAGCCGCCGATTTGTTTAAGATAACTGATATCCACTACCAGCCTATTTTTCACCTTATAAAAATCAGCAATGTTATTAAATGCCTTGAGTTCCCTTTCCTCTGTCCTCTGCCCGTAATTCAGATGCAGGAAGGCAAGTTCATTTTCAAGGTTTGCAATAGCAGCGGTAACAAGGCTGTCCATCCCGCCGCTTACAAGGACTATGGCTAATGATCTTGGCATAGAGTTTAGAATTGATGATTGCAAAAGATTTGGCACTAATGACCTAAATCATTTGTCTAAATCTTTGCAATGCCTAAGTTACCCAAATATCACCTCAAGGAGTTTTGTTTTTACTTTGTTAACATCATAGGCTGTATCTATTTTAAAATATCTTTCTTCGCTTATTCTTTCGTACTGTTCCTTCTGTCTCAAATATATCTCCCATCTGCCGTCAGATGGTATGCCTTCTATTTTCATTCGTTCATCAAGCCTTTTTTTAATAGTTTTGTCATCAAGGAAACATTCTATGAAACGGATGTCTATATTTGTATCCTTTGCCACCTTTACTGCCATTTCCCTGAATATATGTGCCATGAATGTGGCATCCATGATTACTGACACGCCCTCTCTTAAAATGCCTTTTGCTATTTTCATCATCTCATTGTAGGTATTTACAGTAGAGTCCCTTGTGTATATCCCTTTTTCAAATTCCTCATACCTGTGTTCTGCTGCAGAGATGCCAGCGAGTTCTTTTCTAACAATATCAGATGAGATTACCTTGAATCCTGTTTCTTTTGCCGCTGCATTTGCAAGGGTTGTCTTACCTGTGCCTGTAAGTCCGCATACAACAAGGAGCATTGGTCTGAAGCCTCCTGATGCGTAAAGGTCTGCAAGGTAAAAATATCTTTTTGCCTGTATAATTGCATGTTCCCTTTCTTTTTCAGGGACCTCTTTTTGTTGTGATTTAAACCCCTCTACCTTACCCCTCACATAAGCCCTGTAGCACTTGTAGAAATCAAGGAGTTCGGTGCAGTCATCGTTTCCGGAGGCTTCTATATAGGCATCTATAAACCTCTTTGAAAGATTATGACTGTTGAAAAAGTCTAAATCCATTGCAAGGAATGCAATATCAGAAACTGTATCCGAATATCTGAACCTCTCGTTAAATTCAATGCAGTCAAAGATATATATGCCGTTTGTTATGCAGATGTCCTCAGAATGCATATCCCCGTGGCAGTCTTTTATAAATCCTTTTTCAATCCTTTTTTCAAAGGCAGTGCTGTATCTGTCAAAAAATCCATTTACATAATCCTTTATCCTGTTATATCTTCCAGCGCTTATTGTTTTTCCAATAAATGCAGAAGTCTGGAAAAAATTCTCATCTGTATTCTCTCTTATTACAGGAAGTTTTCCGAAGCCTGATATGTAATGGTTTGTATTTGCCTCTTTATGAAATCCTGCAATAATCTCCGCTATCCTTTCAATAATTTCAGAGGTAACAAGACCATTTTTTAACATCCTGTCCATCATATTTTCAGCAGGCAGCCTCTTCATCTTTACTGCATATTCTATCACATCGCCGTCTCCTTCAATTCCCTGTTTAAAACCCACAGGGACAAGCTTTATAACCCCATCCTTTTCCCTTATCTCAACAACACCAAGATACATATCAGGGCAGAGCCTCCTGTTTAATATCACTTCTTGATTACAGAAGAATTTCCTCTTTTCAAGTGTTGTAAAATCAAGAAAGCCAAAGTCAACAGACTTTTTTATCTTGTAGACAAGTTTGGGTGTAAAGATGAGATATGAAATATGGGTTTGTTTAAGTTCAATTGTAGAAGGATTGTCAGGATGGGAGGCAGGCTTAAGGAGTGTTTCAATAAGGGATGGCAGGGGCATAACTACCTCATGTCACCATTTCATATATACCATGAAGATAACGGTAATCCTCATTATAATCCAGTCCATACCCGACGACAAAGCCGACATCTTTGTTCAGCCTGAAGCCTGCATAATCAACTTTAACCGCAGCCGTCCTCTTTTCAGGTCTATCCATGAGAGAACAGACCTTTATTGATGACGGCATCTGTGTCTTAATGCGGTTAATTATAAATTGAAGCGTGTACCCTGTATCAACTATATCTTCAACAACAAGCACATCCATCCCTTTGATGGACATATCTATATCCTTTGTCAGCATAACCTTCCCTGAACTGTAGTCATCTGAACCGTAACTTGCAGCCCTTATAAAGTCTATCTTGACAGGGGCATCAAGTTCTTTTATGAGGTCGGATAAAAACATAAAAGAGCCCTTTAGTATGCCGATAAGGACAGGGTGTTTATCTAAGTAGTCTCTTCTTATTTCATCGGCAAGTTTTTTGACAGCAGTTTTAATCTCATCATCTGATATGACAGGTTTTAATCGGGATATTTGCATTGATTTAGACAGTAACAATAAGCGGCATGGTCATAAGTCAGCCTGCCGGTATTACGGATGGAATCATCTTCAATATTTCCTCAAAGGTCTTTAAAAAGTCTTTTTTTTCAGAAGATGAATCAAATTCTTTTAGCCATGCTCGGATATACTTTCTGTTTATCTCAGGATTTTTGAGGAGTATAGACCTCACATCTTCCATGTCCCTTGGCCTTCCGGCAAAGATTTTATGTATTATCAGATCCTCAGGTGAGGAAAATGAGACCTCCTGCCCCATGATGACCACTTTTTTTGACCTCTTAATTGCCTCCATCTCATAAGGTGTAAATGAAAAGATAAAGTCTATCCTTATTCCTGTCGGTTCATCTATGGCAGGTAAAACCATACTCTCCTTAACAAATAATTCAATATCCTTTGGGATAGGTTTTAGGGAATTTTTTTTTAGGATGACAAGAAGTTCATCAAGTCTGTCAGGATTGACCCCAAGAGTTATATCTATATCCCTTGTGAGTCGCGGCTCTCCATAAAGCAGAACTGCCTGTCCCCCTATAATCATGTAAGGGATGTGAGATTCTTCAAGGCAAATACTTATCCTTTTGAGGATTTCTTCAAACATGTGTTTAGGATTTTTGCAACTCTTATATCAACCTCTATCTCTTCCAATGGTTCTTTTGAAGGCAATACGCCGAATCTTACCCCTTGGTTCCACATTGCCGTATAAATCTTAATGGCATGGTCATAAGTCAGCCTGCCGCTATTACGGATGAAATCATCTTCAAATTTTCTTAATAGTTCCGAATTTTTAATCATAAGTGTCTTGTAAAATTATAACCTTCCTGCAATTCCAAATACAAGGATATTTTTTCTATCTTTCAACAATGCTCCTTCACACCCCGACTCCATCTATCTCAGTCCTGCAATAAGGGCATTTTGACTCCTTTGTCAGATTCTTTCTTACGTTGAAGCCGTATCTTTCAATAATGAGTTTTTTGCAGTTGTAGCAGTATGTGGATTCTCCGGGGTCTCCTGGGACATTTCCTGTATAGACATATCTTAAGCCTTCTTCCAGTCCAATCTCCCTTGCCCTGTCAATTGTTTCACGCGGTGTTCTCGGAATGTTCATCATCTTATATGTCGGATAAAATGCACTTATATGCCATGGTATTGACTTATCCGTTTTGTAAATCCATTTTGCAATCTGCCTGAGTTCGTCTTCAGAATCATTCTGTGTTGGTATTATAAGCGTTGTTATTTCAATCCATATTCCGAGTTGACGCATATATTCTATTGATTCAAGCACAGGGGCAAGCCTTGCGCCGCATACCCTCTTATAGAAATCTTCTGTGAACGCCTTTACATCCACATTTGCACCGTCAAGGAGTCCTTTCATTTCATTAAGGCACTCTTTTGTCATAAAGCCGTTTGTTACAAAGGTGTTTTTCAGCCCTTTTCCCTTTGCCAGTTTCATGCAGTCATAGGCAAATTCAAAAAATATTGTCGGCTCTGTATATGTGTAGGATATGCTCTGGCACCCTGTCCCAATCGCCTCATGCAGAATCTCTTCAGGAGAGACATCTTCGCCGATAATCCGTTTTTGGTCTTTAGGCATCTGTGATATCTCAAAGTTCTGGCAGTGCAGGCATCTGAAGTTGCACCCCACTGTTGCAATGGAATATGAACGGCTGCCCGGCTGGAAATGAAAGAATGGTTTTTTCTCTATTGGGTCTATATGCTGGGCGACCACCTTGCCGTAGATAAGGGTATAGAGCATGCCGCCTCTGTTTTCCCTGACACCGCAGATGCCCCTTTTCCCATCAGCAATCTTGCAGTGATGGGAACAGAGAAAACATTTCACAAGATTATTTTCAAGTTTATTGTATAAACGGGCTTCCATAATATAGTTACTTACTGATAGTTCATGGCTGATAGATAAAACTATGAACTATGAACCATGAATCGTGAACTATCTTTCCCACACAACCCTTGTTACCCTGTCTTCTGTCCACTTGATTTCAAGCCTTCCCTGACATGCCTTATGCACCTTTTTACCCAGACGCTGTGCGAGTTTTTCGTGGGTTGTGGTTATATTAACAACACTCCCCCTGTCCTTTATCTCGATAATCCTCTCAAGCGGGTTGTAGCCCATTGCCTTTTCTTCCTCGTTTTTTATCAGATTAAGTATATCCTGTTTGTGCTCCTTGAGATAATTCCCCTTTAATGTGACAAATCCTTCAGCATACTTGTCTCTTATCTTCTGGCACGCAGGGCAGAGGACAAGCAGGGTCTTTTTGTGGTCCCTCTTTTTCATGTAGAGTTTCTCATCAAATGACCACCTCTTGTTATGGTATATTGCATGGCACTGCTTGCACATGGCCATTTCATGCTGGTCATCTTTTGAAAGATACGAGTCCTTGTAGGCATCTATTGCCTTTTTTGTTACCTTCAGTGAAGCCTTTCTCCCTTTCATCAAATTGCCTCCTTTGGATTTTGTTTTTCATGTAAATAGAACTTGATATTCCCTATAGATTGTTATCTTATGTTTCCCTCTCCCGTCAAGGGAGAGGGAAATAGCAAGCGCAAGATTTGAGCGTACTTTTTGTGCCTGTAGGCGGTTTTGTCCATGCCAAAGGCGGTGACACATCAGAGCCATCGCATGTGTATTTCTTTGGTATAAACCCATTTTCCTCAAATGCAGCGCTTTTAATTATCATGGCTATCCCCTCCTTTGCAATGGAATTGTTGATCTGTAAAATAGCGATTAAAAACCTCGCTATTTTACAAACTGGCGATTTGCCCGACCCAAGCTTCGCTTGGGTGCCCCGACTTCGTTGCCGGCGCATTTTTGCTCCTCACCGTATCGGTGAACATACGGCTCGTCGCAAAAATGGCCTCCGCCTCGTCTGGCAGGCAACTTACCAGTTTCCCCAAAAAACAATGTCTATTTTTGATGCACTCGTAAAAAGTCGTCATACCCACGAAGGTGGGTATCCAGAATTGGTGTAACTACTTGAAAAGACTGGATTCCAGTTTTCACGGGAATGACAAATATATGTGTTTTCAGACTTTTTACGAACTCATCATTTTTGGGTTGGTGAATAAAAATAAAGTGATCAAAAAAACGATAAACACCAATTTTCTTTTCATTTCTGGCACCCTTTTATCAAAAAATCCTTGTTATCTCATCTCGCTCAAAGACCTTCATAGGTTTAAGTCTATTGTTTTCTCTGATATTTACACCATATTTTTTGTCAACAACCCTGCCGATTATTACTGCCTTAATGCCGTTCTTTTTAAGATTGGTAATTATCCTTTTTGAATCCTCCGGAGGTGCGGAAATCAAGAGCGAACCGGATGCTATTGCGCCTAATGGATTTATCCCGAAATAGTCGCACAACCTTTTACATTCAGGGAAAACAGGTATCTTGTCTCTATCAATTATAATACCAGCCTTTGAGGCAATTGCAAGTTCATTTAATCCTGCTGCAATGCCGCCCTCTGTAGGGTCATGCATGGCATTAACTCTGCCGTATCTTACAGCAATCATGCTGTCTTTTAAAACCCCTATGCCAGGATATTTTATAAAGTTCTTGCAGCGGCTGACAAACCTCTGTCCGAATCTTACCGCAAGTTCCTTTTCCATCTCCCTTGCCATTATGGATACTGCCTCAATGGCAATCCCTTTTGTGATTATTATATTATCCCCGGTCCTGGCGCCTGCTGCGGTTATAATGCCTTTCCCCCCTGCCTCTCCGAGCATCTGGCCTATTACAATAGGTCTCAAAATGCCGGATGTAATCTCTGTATGACCGCCGCAGAATGAAATATCCAGTTTCTTGCATGCATCCGAGAGTTGTGCAAATATACCTTCAGCCATATTTATCGTTGCCCTGCCTTCAGGTAAAAGTATGGTTGCAAGAAACCATTTCGGCACACCGCCCATTGCAGCAATGTCATTTGCATTTATATTTATCGCATATAATCCTATATCCTCGGAGACAAAGGTGATGGGGTCTGTTTTTGCAATCAGATACCCGCCTTGCGGCTTTATTACAGCAGCGTCAAGACCTATACCCGGACCAACGACAACACTTTCGTCAAAGGCAGCATACTGCTTTAAAAACCTTTCTAAGATCTTAATAGGCAATTTGCCGGCAGGCAGTATTTTATTCTTATTGAGTTTCAAAGTGTTATCCCGAAAATATATTTTTATGGCTGCCTGCCCTGCTGGCAAACCTGGTGGGACAGGCATCTTGCCTGTCATCACAGGCTGGAAGCCTGTGCCACTGGCGGGGCAGGCAGCCATAAATACTTCATGCCCCTTTGCCTGCCTGTACGTTGCACGTAGACAGGTGAGATATGGCTCATAAGGGTTTACCCCGAAAATAATCCCTATCTCCTCTTTCTCCTCAATCCACTGAAGAACCCCTGAATGATATTCATACACTCCTTATCCATTACACCTGAAACAACCTCTATCCTGTGATTCAACCGCTTATCCTGTGAAATGTCATACAAAGAGCCGCAGGCACCTCCTTTTTTATCATAACACCCGAATACAATCCTTTTTACCCTTGCCAGAATGAGTGCCCCCATGCACATTATGCAGGGTTCAATAGTTACATATACGGTTGTGCCGCTAAGCCGCCATGAGCCGAGCGTCTTCGACGCCTTTTTGAGCGCAATAATCTCGGCATGGAGTGTCGGGTCATTTTTAGTCTCCCTCAGATTATGCCCTTTGCCTATAATCCTGCCGCCATGCACGATAACACAGCCGATTGGAACCTCGCCTTTCTTTTCTGCCTTCTTTGCCTCTTTTAATGCAAGGGACATAAAGTAGTCGTGAGTCATCTAGACCTCCTTTGCAAAATGGGCTGATATGAATGCTGCCGCAATGAACATGAGAGATACTGCAATTGCTGTCTCTGCGCTGAAGTTTTTCATTAGCATAGTCCCAAGAAATGGTGCTGTTGCACCGCGGATACCGCCGAACACTACATAAACAGCCATATATCTTGGTGTTTCCTTATGTTCAGACATCCTTGTTATTACAATATAACCTATTAGTTCAATGGCAGCAAACGTAATCCCTGCAACTGCCTGTGCAATAGCCAGAAACCAGATATTATAAGTTGTAAGATATATAAATGGTATAATGGCAGTTATGGCAAAGAAGAGTCTCAGAGAATTGGAGAGGGTGTGCCTGTCAATAAACCTGCCCCAGAAGAAAAATCCTGCAAGCCACATACCGGAATATATTGCACCGAAAATGCCTGTTGTAATATTTGATATATGCACTTTATCAACCAGTATGAGCGGATAAAGGGGAAGCCATAGAAGGAGTCCAAACTCAAATACTGAGTAAATTATAATAAATTTGCGGAATTGTCTGTTTTTAAGGGGTGCAGTCAAATGTGATAACCCTTCAGTCTTTTCCCTCTTTTCAGGTTTCACCCTTATCTTGCCGAACTCAAGTGCAGAAAGGATTCCAAAGACTGTAGCAGCAGGAAATATATACCTGTAGTTAAATGTGCTGGCTTCCAGTATCCATCCTGCGATAAGTGAGGAGAGTATCCAGAAACATGCGCTTCCGACCCTCACATATCCCATGAGTTTTCCCCTCTCCCTGTCAGGGTAGTTGGTTTTCATCACAGAGGCATAGGAAGGGAAGGGTATGGCAGTTATTACCATAAAGATAAATATGACAAGTGTGTATAAATAGGGGTTTGAAACAAAGAGCATGCTGAAGAGCACAGCCCTCCCTATAACATTTGGCCAGACAACATACCACACCCGCCCCTTGCCGAGTATATCCTCTGTCCAGAATATAGCAAATGCAGTGGCAATGTAAGGCGCTGCAGTAAGGAGCGCTATCTGAAATTCTGTTGCGCCTATCTTTCTGCCGATGATAGGTATAAATGGGAGTATGCATCCGCCGTATATGCCGAAAAGCATGGCAGCCTTCAGGTCATAGTAGAATGTGTGCCTTATGCGAAGGGGCAGTTTCTTTATTTTATTGAACATAGTTTTGATTATACAACATTCTCTTTCTTTTGAAATAACTAAAGTCGTAAGTCGTAAGTTGTGAGTTACCTCTACTTACCACTTGCTAATTTAGGCTTGACAGGATTATGTGTATGCAGTATTTAAGATGGTGAAAAGGCAGGAGAAGGTATAGTGGAGAAGCACCCTACATTAAGAGAGAGGATCGTAGATTCAATCAAAGAGGCAGTAATACAAGGCACATTAAAGCCAGGCGAACGGGTGCCTGAGCCTGAACTTGCTGAAAGGTTTGGTATAAGCAGGACACCGATAAGGGAGGCGTTCAGGCAACTTGAGACAGAAGGGTTTATTACAGTAACTCCAAGGAAGGGTGCGATAGTAAGCCCTATAACTGACAAGGATGTAAGGGATTTTTATGCTATAAAGAGTCTTCTGGAAGGTTATGCAGCAATGGTTGCATGCAGTAAACTGTCTGAAAAAGAGGTGCAGAAGATGGAGTCATTGAATGAACAGATGGCGAGGTGTGCAAAAAATAACGACCCTACTACCTTTTCCAGGATTGACAACCAGTTCCACAATGTGTTTTTGTCAGCATGCGGCAATGAAAAACTCACAAAACTCCTGCACACGCTTGTCCAGCAGTTTGAAAGATTCAGGATGGCATCCATCTCCCTGCCGGGCAGGATGAACAGTTCTGTCAAACAGCATGCGGATATAATAGGTGCGTTAAGGAGAAAAGACGTTGACCTTGTCGAAGAACTCGTAAAACTGAATGCAGAGCAGGGCGCAGAGATACTTGTAAAGGAGATTCTGAAGGAGAGATAGTATGGCACTTATCAATACACCTGAAGCAGCAATGCGGCTTGCGCGGACAATTATATATGATATTTTACTTTACAATAAGGATAAGGTTAAAGAGGGGATAAAGAACGATAATATATTTGAACTCCTTGAAAAGGAGTTAAAAGAAGGGTTTGATCTTTATACAAGCAGGACTGACCCTGAATTTGCAAAGAAGACTAATTTTTATAACAATGCAGTAGTTGACATACTCATAAAGAAAAGCGGGAATATTGAGTCAGATATATGGTAGTACGAGATGCAGAAAATCTTAACACTAAAGCCGACCTTTTTGGACACCTCTGACAGACTTGATATTTATCTTTCAAAAAAAATACCTGAAATAAGCCGTTCCCGAATTAAAAAACTCATAGACAGCGGGAAAGTCCTTTTGAACAGCCTGCCTGCAAAAGCGGGACAGAGACTGCGCCATTCAGATACAATTTTTGTGACAATCCCTGAACCAGAGACTTTACAAGCAGCGCCTGAGAATATCCCTCTTGACATAATTTATGAAGACAGATGGATAGTGGTTGTGAATAAGCCTGCAGGTATGGTCGTGCATTCAGGGGCAGGCAATACAGGCAGGACCCTTGCGAGTGCACTCCTTTACCATTGCAGAGACCTCTCAGGGATAGGCGGCGTATTGAGACCAGGCATTGTGCACAGGCTTGATAAGGATACATCAGGTGTAATTGCGGCAGCAAAGAATGATAAAGCACACCTGTCACTTGCAGGACAGTTCAAAGGGCATACTGTTGTAAAGAAGTATATTGCACTTGTCTGGGGTGTTATCAGGGATGACGAAGGTGTTATAGATAAACCTATAGGCAGGCATATTACAGACAGGAAAAAGATGTCCATCAGGGCAAAGAAGGGGAGGAGTGCTGTAACATATTACAGGGTTTTAAAGAGGTTCAACCACTCCACGCTCATCGAGGTTAAGATTAAGACAGGCAGGACACACCAGATAAGGGTGCATCTTGCAGCAATACACCACCCTGTTATGGGTGACAATGTTTATGGCTATAAGAAAGTACCTGTGTCTTTATCCGCTGGGGTCAGATCAGCAATCAGCAGGTTAAAAAGACAGGCGCTGCATGCAGCGCTTCTGGGTTTTGTGCATCCTGAAACAAACTCATATATTGAGTTTGCAAGCCCGTTGCCTGAGGATATAAGTAGTGTTATAAAGGCGCTGGAGGAATATAGTATTGCTTAAAAATATAGACAGGTTAGATTATATTGCATCTGATTTGCTTGGAAGTAATGCGAAAATAACCCATGCCTTTCTTACAAGAAAGGGTGGGGTGAGCGCTGGTGTGTTTTCTTCATTGAACTTTAATTTAAGGGATGGTGATGATTATGCGAATGTAGAATATAATAAGGCAAAGATAGGAAAACTATTCGGTTTTGATACGTTGAATCTCGCAACAGTCAACCAGATGCACGGGAGTGATATATTCATAATAGACAGTATAAACTTGTTATCAAAATCAAAGGATATTATGGCAGACGCAATAACTACAAACCTGTCAGCCGTACCGATAGCCGTCCTTACCGCAGACTGCCTTCCCGTACTCTTGTATGACAGGATTAATAAGGCAATTGCTGTTGTGCATGCAGGATGGAAAGGGACATTGAACAGGGTGCTTCAGAAGTCGGTCATGGTTATGGGGAAGACATGGGGGACACTTCCGCAGCACCTTGCCGCAGCGCTTGGTCCTGCAATAGGGAGGTGCTGCTGCAATGTTGATGAAACTGTTATCGTACCATTCAAACAGGAGTTCCCTGATAATAATGATTTCATCTTTGAGGCTGGGAAGGGGTGGATGTTTGACTTAAAAAAAGCAAATTACAACCAGTTGGCTGCTATAGGGCTGTCTGAAGATAATATCTGGATGGACACCCACTGCACATCCTGCAGACAGGATTTATTCTTTTCATACAGGCGGGATAATAAGAAGACAGGGAGACATCTGAACTTTATGATGTTAAAGGAGGGATGACGCTTGTTGATAGGACTTACAGGAGGGATAGCATCAGGAAAGAGCCTTGTTGCGAAATATTTAAAGGAACTTGGGGCACATATTATAGATGCTGACGAGATTTCCCGCAGGATAACAGTGCCGGGTATGCCGGCATACAATGATATAGTCACTGAATTTGGCATGGGCATACTCAATCCTGACAGGACAATCAATAGAAAAAAACTTGGGAATATAGTTTTTAAAAACAGGGAACTCCTAAAGAGACTTAACCAGATTACGCATCCGGGGATAATAGAAGAGGAGAACAGGGCAATAAGGGATATATTTTCAAGAGACCCTGATGCAATCATAGTTGTAAATGCAGCGCTCCTTATTGAAAGCGGGCATTATAAGGAAATGGACAGGGTGATAGTTGTATATGTTGATGAGGAGACCCAGATAAAGAGGCTCATGGAACGGGATGGACTTTCAGAAGATGAATCAATGGAGCGAATCTTAAGCCAGATGCCGCTTAAGGAAAAGATTAAGTTTGCGAACTTTGTGGCAGACAATACGAACGATGCGGATAAAACCAAACAGGAGGTTATGAATATATTCAAAAAACTGCGTTTAGGATATGATAAAAAATAACCTGTTTAAATATCTTTTCATACCACTGTGGTTCGGCATACTCATACTTCCGTTTATGGGTATAAAAGGAGCGGTTTTTACAGCCATTGCCATAGGCGCAGGATGGGGTGTATTCTTCTTCCTTGCCCGGCTAAACATATTACGGCTGATAAAATTTGAACTCCCTTTCAGGAAAGTCCATGTTACAAAGCGGAATGCATGGTTTGCAAATGCCGCTCTCCTCTTTATATCCCTCATACTCCCTAATTTTCTGAATAACTACTATATTGATGTGCTTACCATTGCAGGGATGTATGCTGTGCTTGCACTCGGTTTAAATATAGTGATAGGGCTTGCAGGTCTCCTTGACCTTGGCTACATATCGTTTTATGCAGTTGGCGCATATACTTATGCACTTCTTTCGACAAAGCTTAGTATCTCTTTCTGGATGGCAATACCGATAGGCGGATTGCTCGCTGCACTGTTTGGTTTTATCCTGGGTGTAGTTACGTTAAGACTCAGGGGCGACTACCTTGCAATTGTGACGCTTGGTTTTATCCAGATAGTGCATATTATCCTTAAAAACTGGGACAGCCTTACAGGGGGACCGAACGGGATACTGGGGATTGCCCGACCGAGGATAGGTAGTTTTATATTCAGCCAGCCGATACACTTCTACTATCTTATTCTCATAATACTCGTGATAACCATTGCAGTAGTCAACAGACTAAACAATTCACGTACAGGGAGGGCGTGGATCGCTATAAGGGAGGACGAGATAGCAGCAGAGGCTATGGGTGTTGACACAACACGGATGAAGTGTCTTGCCTTCAGCCTTGGTGCGTTCTGGGCAGGCATTACCGGAGTATTCTTTGCAGGCAAATTTGCATTTGTATCGCCTGAAAGTTTTACATTTATGGAGTCTATACTTATCTTATCTATAGTCGTGCTCGGCGGGATGGGGAGTATCCCTGGCGTTATCATAGGCGCGCTTACCATAATAATACTGCCCGAGGTATTGAGGGGTTTTGCAAATTACAGGATGCTCATCTTTGGAGCGCTGCTTATTATAATGATGGTAGTAAGACCTCAGGGGCTTATAGGAAGCCAGAAACGGAAGGTAGAACTCCATCCTCATGATGAAAAGATATATTTGCAGGAGATGGAATCATTATACGATGTTGAAAAAGGATAGATAAATTTCAGTTAAGGCAAAAACAGTCAGAAACATAAGACGTTTACCCCGCGTAATCCTGCCCAAATCTTAAGCATACATGCTGAATAAAAAATCAGAAAGGATATACTCCTTATAAATTTATCAATAAAATCACTATAAAAATTCTGGCATTATAATTGCTGTTGTATCTGGTTATGTCTGATAGAAAAGTAATCATTATAGATGACAACCCTGACCAGAGGTTTGTATTAAAAGGACTTCTGGAAGATATCGGGTGCAGTGTTGTTGGCCAAGGCACATCCGGGCTGGATGCTGTGAACTTATCTCAAACAACAGCCGCTGATGTAATGCTTATTGATGTGTCTATGCCGGGAATGGACGGTATAGATGCCGTTAATATGATAAAGAACTTAAATCCTTTGCCTGTGATACTCTTTACAGGCATAAAAGATACAGATACAATAAAACGGGCAATGGATGCAGGTATTATGGCTTACCTTGTAAAGCCAGTGAGGCAGGAAGAACTCCTGCCTACGATTGAGATTGCGATATCAAGGTTTAAAGAGTTTGAGGCGCTTCGCAGAGAAAATATAGATTTAAAAGAGGCGATTTTAGCAAGGAAGATAATAGAGAGGGCAAAGGGTATCCTTATGGAAAAGGAAAAACTTTCAGAACAAGATGCATTCAAATTCATTCAGAAGACCAGCATGGACAGGAGAGAGTCAATGAAAGAGGTATCCCTTGCAATTATATCTGCGTTTGAGAGGAAGAGGGTATGAAGCATTCATGCGTCTTGTTGCTCACAAAAATTGATGGAAAACCATCAATTTTGGATAAAAATCTTGCTATACACAACGACATAAATAGAAAGGTATTTTGAGATGAAATCTATGCTTGTGATTCAGCATGTTGAACACGAAGGGCTGGGCATAATTGACGATCTCCTCGTTAAAAGGGGTCTTAAGCCTGATTTTGTAAAGACATTTAGAAAAGATAGTGTGCCTAAGACCATTGACGGATATTCTGCACTTATTGTAATGGGAGGTCCGATGGGGGTTTATGAGGCAGATATTTATCCGTTTATATCTGATGAGATATTTCTGATAAAAGATGGTTTAAGGAAAAATATCCCCATGCTCGGCATATGTCTTGGGGCACAGCTCATTGTAAAGGCTTTAGGCTCTGATGTATACAAAGGCAAGAAAAAGGAGATTGGCTGGTATAAGATAAGTTTGACGAATGATGGCAAAATGGATGAACTCTTTAATGGTCTGCCTGATGAGTTTACAGTGTTTCAATGGCACGGCGATACATTTGATATACCAGACGGCTGCAGATGCCTTGCATCATCCGATCTGTTTCCGAACCAGATAATAAAGGCAGGAAAGAATGTTTACAGCCTCCAGTTTCATCTTGAGGTGACAGGGGATATGGTAAAGGAATGGATAGATGTTAATGATGAGGAATTAAAATCCGTGAAGGATTATATTGATGCAGGAAAGATATTGAAGGAAGCGCCTGCCTTTATAAAAAGACTGAATGAGCATGGAGAGGTGATATTCAACAGGTTCCTGAATCTGATTGATAAATAGGCAGTCTGTGAATAAAACTTATGCAGGTTTTGCTATATACAGTAACCACGATGTCATGAACACGGCTTAAAATAAGGATTTCTGGTTTTGGCATTAGAGTTGCATAACTAAAGAATTACGATTATTAAGGATACAGCGCCGTATCCTAAAAATACACAGGGCAAAGAAGCCCCCGGTTTAGTTGATAGAACTATAAACTAACCGCGGGCTTTTTATTTTGCTCAAAAAAAGGAGGAACGGCAAAATGAAAAAGAGACTGGTAAAAAGCATAATAGCAGCAGTAATGATTTTCTCTGCTGGGACTACAGGGACAGCGATGGCAACACCGTCGACACACCTCTGGAGTCCTTCAACAGACATCCAGCCGTATGGTGTATTTCACCTTACTGCTGATACATATCTCTCTGTAAAAGGCGAGGATGAACAGGTCGGAGGTGCTGTAGGAAGCCGTCCAGACCCTGTAATAAACATGGGGCTGACACTTGGCATCCTGCCGTATGAAAAACTGCAGATGGAAATAGGCTTTGACCATATTACTGGCTACAGTTTTTATACAGGAAGCGATTTAGACGATTCACCAATGTATTTTAATGCAAAATTGGGCATACCTGAAGGCGCATTCGGCGAATACTTTCCTGCTCTTGCAATAGGCGGCTATATGTTTGGCACAAGGAGCGGCGAGGCAAGGGCTGGTCAAACAGCAGAGCCGGGTACAGACTACAACATATATTATGCAAAGATTGCAAAGACCTTTGACCCGTTAGGAAGATTTTCTGTGGGATATTACAAAGGGAATGAAAAACTTCTTGTAGATGAGAATGGCAAAGAAGAAGATGACGGACTATTATTGGCATGGGAAAGGACAATGACAGAGATTTCAGACAAACTCTGGCTGTCAATTGATTATATGGGCGGGGATAATGGTTTCAGCGCAATAAGTTATGGATTTTCATGGAAGTTTGCGCCAAATGTAAGCGTTATCTTTGCGTATGTGGATACATTGAATGACAAACTTGCGTTTGTTGAAGACTGGTTTACAGTTCAGGTGGATATTGATTTTAATCTGTTTGGCAAATAGGAGGTAAAACAATATGAAAAAGATAGAGGCAATCATTAAGCCGTTCAAATTGGATGAGGTCAAAAAGGCGTTGAATGACATCCATATTGAGGGCATGACCGTAACAGAGGTCAAAGGCTTCGGAAGGCAGAAGGGGCATACTGAATTATACAGGGGCGCTGAGTATGCTGTTGATTTCCTGCCAAAGGTAAAGATTGAAATAGTAACAAATGATGATATGGCAGTAAAGGTTGTTGAGGCAATTCAGAATGCTGCAAGGACAGGCAAGATAGGGGACGGCAAGATATTTGTATCATCAATAGAAGAGTGTGTGCGGATAAGGACAGGGGAGCGGGGGAAGGAAGCACTCTGATAATTTCAAATTTCAAATATCAAATTGGATGTAAAGGAGGGACAACGATGTCCAGACTAATCTTTTCAGCGATGGTGCTGATAGCATGTCAATTGCTGCCGGTAGATACGTTGGCAGGGGAAGAAGCAGCAGGGCTTGTCCCTGCAGATATTAAGCAGGGAATAGATACAGGTGATACAGCGTGGATGCTTGTATCAACCGCACTGGTTATGCTTATGACACCAGGACTTGCAATATTCTATGCAGGCATGGCTAGAAAAAAGAATGTCCTTGGCACTATTATGCAGAGTTTCTTCATATTATGTCTTATAAGCGTGCTGTGGGTTCTCTGGGGCTACAGCCTTGCATTTGGTCCTGACTCAGGCGGCATTATAGGCAACTTAAAATATTTGGTTCTGAACAATGTAGGCATAGAACCAAACGGCACAATACCCCATCTGGTGTTTATGATGTTTCAGGGGATGTTCGCTGTAATAACAGCAGCCCTTATAACCGGCGCTGTGGCTGAGAGGATAAAATTTTCTGCAGTTGTTTTATTCAGCATACTCTGGGCGACTTTTGTATATGCCCCGCTCTGTCACTGGGTATGGGGCGGAGGATGGATGCAAAAACTTGGCGTGCTTGATTTTGCAGGAGGTCTTGTGGTGCACATAAGTGCAGGCATATCATCACTTGTGGCAGCAGTGGTTATAGGCAAAAGAAGGGGCTATCCAAAGGAATATATGCCTCCCCACAACCTTGGACTTACTATGATAGGCATGGGGCTTCTCTGGTTCGGCTGGTTCGGATTTAATGCAGGGAGCGCCCTTGCAGCAAACGGCATAGCAGCAAATGCATTTGTAACAACAAATACTGCTGCTGCAACTGCTGCTCTCACATGGGTATTCATAGAATGGCTGCACAGGGGGAAACCGACTACACTCGGCGCCATGTCAGGAGCAGTTGCAGGACTCGGCACTATAACACCTGCATCAGGTTTTGTCAGTGTTGGTTCAGCATTGATAATTGGTATGGCAGCAGGTGCACTCTGCTACTGGGCAGTAAGCGTTCTCAAACAAAGACTCGGTTATGATGATTCTTTGGATGTATTCGGCATACATGGTGTAGGCGGGACATTGGGTACACTGGCAGTTGGACTGTTTGCCTCTGTTGGTGCAGCAGGACTATTTTATGGAAACCCCCCTCAACTGCTCAAACAGGCTGTGGCAGTTTCAGTAACAATTGTGTTTACTGCTCTGGCAACATACATTATTTTAAAATTGATTGATGCTGTAATAGGATTAAGGGTTTCTACAGAAGAAGAGATAGAAGGACTAGACCTCTCCCAGCATGGAGAGACAGGGTATGTTTTATAGTCAAAAATTAGAAGTAAGAAGTTAGAAGTAAGAAGTAAAAATTCAAAACTGAAACAGATACATCGTCGTATCTTAATGAATTAAGGCAAAGGCGCCCTCAATATTAAACCGTTTAAGCAGTTTAAGAAGAGGGCGTTTTTATTTTAGTAAAAAATCAAACAGGAGGTAAAAAAGATGTTTAAAAAAATTCTATTAGTAATAGCGCTTCTGGCATATTTTGTTGTGCCGGTTGTGGTTTTGGCAGAAGAGACCACATCTCCACCTGCTGCTGAACAGTCTGCAGCAATGCCTGATGCTTCTGCTTCTGTATCTCAGGAAAAGGCTAAACCAGCAGAGCCTGCACAAGAAACACCTGCACCAAAGGTTGACACAGGTGACACAGCATGGGTTCTTGTTTCAACAGCACTTGTAATGCTTATGACACCTGGCCTTGCTTTATTCTACGGCGGCATGGTCAGGAAAAAAAATGTACTGGGTACTATCATGCAGAGTTTCATCATAGTAGCCATAATAAGCATCCAGTGGGTTTTATTCGGCTACAGCCTTGCATTTGGTCCTGATAAAGGCGGAATAATCGGAGGACTTGAATGGCTTGGACTTAACAATGTAGGGCTTGAGCCGAATGCAGACTATGCAGCAACCATACCGCATCAGTTATTCATGGCATTCCAACTCATGTTTGCAATTATAACTCCGGCGCTTATAACAGGTGCATTTGCAGAGAGGATGAAGTTCTGCGCATTTTTCGTATTCACGGTTTTATGGGCAACCCTGGTTTATGACCCTATCTGCCACTGGGTATGGGGAGTAGGCGGATGGATAAGAAACCTTGGCGCTCTGGACTTTGCAGGCGGGACAGTTGTCCATATATCATCTGGTATATCTGCATTAGCCGCTGTATTCATTATTGGAAAAAGAAAAGGCTATATGACTGATATGATGCCTCCGCACAGCCTGCCCATGACTGTTCTGGGTGCAGCGCTTCTCTGGTTCGGCTGGTTCGGGTTTAATGCAGGGAGCGCGGTTGCATCAGGCGGCTTGGCAGTAAGTGCATTTGTTGTAACAAATACTGCTGCCGCTGCGGCCACACTTGCATGGATATTTGCAGAATGGATACAGAGGGGGAAACCCACTGTTCTTGGCGCTGTATCAGGTGCAGTAGCAGGGCTTGTTGCAATAACACCAGCATCAGGTTTTGTCGGACCAATGTCATCAATTGTTATAGGCTTTGGTGCAGGGATAATGTGCTATATGGCAGTGAGTTTAATTAAGCCAATGCTTGGATATGATGACTCTTTAGATGCATTTGGTATTCACGGCATCGGCGGCACATGGGGAGCGCTTGCAACAGGGTTATTTGCTACAACTACCATAAACTCAGCAGGCGCTAACGGACTCTTTTTCGGAAATCCTACGTTATTAGGCAAACAGGTAATCGCTGTATTGGCAACAATGGTATATGCATTTGTTGTTACCTTTGTGCTTCTGAAAGTAATTGACTGGACAATCGGTTTAAAGGTTTCGGATGAAGATGAGGTAATGGGGCTAGATGTAACACAGCACGGCGAGAGCGGATATAGTTCGTAATTGCTTCACGCTGAAAAACGCCCATCTACTTCGTTGTCTTCGTCGCTGCGCTGCTCACATACATAAAAAGTATGCTCCGCTGCTCGCTCCTTGACGCCTCGTATCTGTGCGATTTTTGAGCGTGAACAAAATATGAACTAAAATTAGATACACTGTTGTATCTTTAATAAATCAGGCAAGGACGCCTTGGGTTTAAAGAAACTCAAGGCGTTTTTATTTTCATCCTCACAAAAGTGGGGGGTGGAGGTGATAAAAAATGGGTGTAATACACGACAACCTGTCAAGGCGTAAATTCTTAAGCAGTGCATTTATGACACTTGGTCTCTCTTTTGGTCTGGGGACACTTTTTATAAGGTTCGGGCAGTTTCTGACACCTGAGAAAAAAGAGAAAAGGATTGGGGAAGTACTTATAGGAAACTTTACAGACATCCCTGATGGTGCAGCAACACCCCTTGAAATATCAGGGAATAAGATTCTGGTTGTTCGTTCAAAAGACAGGATTACAGCATTTTCAAGGATATGCACTGATTTAGGCTGTCTTGTTAGTTGGGATGCTGCAAGAGAGCAGTTCATATGCCCATGCCATCAGGGTGTATATGACAAAAACGGCAAAAACATCGCAGGCCCTCCGCCACGGCCGCTTGATAGGTTTGAAATATTGGCAAAGGGAGAGAATGTCTATATAAGAGTATAGGCAAGGGGCATAGGGCATAGGGCAAGGGGCAAAACTCTATGCGCTATGCTCTATGCGCTATGCTCTGCGCTATGCAAATATGGGAGGTTTTATGGCAATAACCATTGAAGAAGTAAAAGAGAAGTCATTAAAGGATAAAATCATTGACTACATCCAGGAGGATGTGCCTGACCACCTTTATACATGGCCGTATACGCTCGGTGCAATACCTCTTGTGCTGTTTGCAATACTCCTTATAACAGGGATACTAATGACATTTTATTACATACCGTATCCTGACAGGGCTTATGAAAGTGTGAGAGATATAACATACAGTATCTATCTCGGCTGGTTCATAAGGGGCATGCATAAACTCGCTGTGAATTTGATGATATTAAGCCTTCTCCTGCACATGGTAAGGGTATTCATAACAAGGGCATATAAGGATAATGGTGAAGTAAAATGGCTTCTGGGTGCAGGCATATTTTTTACTTCCCTTGCATTCGGTTTTACAGGTTATTCGCTTGTATATGACAATGTGTCTTACTGGGGCATGGTAGTTGTTACAAACATGGCAGGTGAACTGCCTGTTGTCGGGAAGACACTCCTTCTGCTTTTAAGGGGCGGCGAAGAGGTCTCAGAATTTACTTTAATCAGGCTTTATGACCTTCATACAAAACTGCTCCCTCTTTTAATAATAGTCCTGATTACAGGTCATATACTTGCTGTGAGGCTTTTAGGTTTTGCAAAATTGGGGACAGATTTGAAATCTGTCCCCACGGAGGGGATGCACAAATTCTTTCCTGAACATGCAATGGAGGTGGGACTTATATCAATATGCCTCTTAATCTTTATAGTTGATATAGTTATGCTCTTTCCACCGACTTTGGGAACTGCTGCAAACCCGCTTGAGGTTGCATCAAATGTCTCGCCGCCGTGGTATTTCAGCGCAGTGTATAAATGGATAACAATAGTGCCAAGGGATGCAGGGCTCTTTGCTGTTATGCTGTTTATTATATTATTTTTTGCATATCCATATATTGACAGATTTTTATCAAAAAGGGGGACGGATATGTGGCGTGTAAATATAACAATCAGCGCAGCGGCAGTTATTGTTTTTACGATACTAACTTTGTGGGAGATAGTAAGGGTATAAATTGCAAAGCGCATGGAGCATGGTGCATAGGAGTAAAAACTTTCTTATCGCTTTGCGCTATGCCCTCTGCCCAAAAATACATCGGAGGTAACAAAAATGGAAAATAAAAATCTAAATCCAATGAAGTATGCAATAGGGATTTTGAGCATTATCCTGTTTCTTGCACTTACAATTGTCGGATACACTGGCATAAGGGCATCAAAAGAAGAGGTGCCAAGACCAAATATTACACAGAAGGCTAAAAAATGCCTTGACTGTCATATTGACAAGGGTCTGACAAAAGGGGCGATAAGGGATTGGAAATTATCAAAACATTCTGAAAAAGGGATTGGATGTAATGAGTGCCATATCCCTGTAAAAGGGACTCCTGAACGGATAACAAACATGGCAACTGCATGTGAAAATAAAGAGGTGAGAAGAGAGGTGTCATCAACGAATTGCAAGCAGTGCCACGATGAGAAGGTTAAGGAATTTGCAAAAGGCAAGCACGCATTTGCATGGTCAGCACTGGAATCTCAGCCGACAACCCATATGCAGCCATGGCAAATCATGGCTGGCGAAAAGGGTTGCGGTGGATGCCACAAGATTGGCAGAGACGAAGGACAGTGCGATTCATGCCACACAAGGCATAGGTTTTCTGCTCAAGAGGCAAGAAAACCAGAGGCATGCGCAACATGCCACATGGGTTTTGACCATCCGCAGTGGGAGATGTATTCAACATCAAAGCACGGTGTAATATATGCCACTGAAGGGGACAAGTGGGATTTCACAAAGAAGATAAAGGACTGGTATAAAGAGCCGCTCAAGGCATCATTTAGTACTCCGCGGGCGCCTGTTTGTGTTACATGCCACATGCAGGAAGGCGACCATGGGGTTATGACATCATGGGGGTTCCTTGCATTAAGGCTTCCTGAGGAAGATGAAGAATGGATGAAATACAGGGCGAAGATAATGCAAGGTCTTGGAGTTAAACTGGATAGCGATGAAGGCAAGAGAAGGATAATGGAAATGGTAGTTCCAAATCAGATGGCAAGGCTGACAAAAGAAGATTGGCAGAAAGAAAGGGATAAGATGATAAAGGTCTGCAGCCAGTGTCATGGAGAAAGTTGGGCAAAAGATGAGTTGAAAAAGGTTGACGGCATCATAAAAGAGGCTGACAAACTTATGGCAGAGGCAATTGATATTGTTCAGGGGCTTTATAAAGATAAACTTTTGCCAACGCCAAAGGACTATCCGCCAAATGTTGATTTATTGAGATATTACGAGGTTCAATCAGAGATAGAGCAGAAACTCTATTTCATGTTCCTTGAGCATAGGATGAGGGTATTTCAGGGCGCATTCCATGCAAACCCTGATTACATGCACTGGTACGGCTGGGCTGAGATGAAAAGGGATTTATCTGAGATACGAGAAGAGGCAGGGAAACTTCGAAAGGAGCATAAATTGGCAGCAAGATAATTTTATTGACAGTTGTCATAAATTTAAGTAGTCTCGTTTCACCTTTTCACAAGGAAGGGGGTGATGGACAAAAATATAAAAGTAGTAAGGTCTGAATGAGGGCAGAAGTTCTTTTGTTCCGTCATCTAATAATAAGGAGGGCATATCATGAAGAAGGTATTTTTAGGAATAATCGCAGTGATTGTAAGTTTCAGCATCTCTACAGGCATATTTGCAGCAGAGAAGAAGGAGGCTGCAAAAGCGCCGGCAAAGACAGAAGATAAGTCCAAACCAACAGCAGGCATGTATTGGGATAAATGGGAAAAGGGTACGGCAAAGGGTCTTGTCCCTCCATGCGGTATTAATGTGCTTCCATTGGGCGGGGATGACATATTGCAGGCAACAGTTGACACCTACTGTGCAGTAAAGCCAGGTCAGTATTATTCATTTATAAACCCTGCTGTGATGAAGATATACAAGGAACGCGGTGATAAATATCCTGATGGAAAGACAGGCATATTAGAATTTAAAGATATTGGCGTTGCATTCACAACAGACCATAAAGGCGGCAAACCGATTTATGATGTTGTATCCCTTAAAGATGGCAAGTCTGCTGCTTCAAAGGATAAGGGACATCCGTTAAATCCTGAGACCTGCGCCAACTGTCATGCTGGTTTTAAAGGCGTTTGCAAAGGTTATATTTGCGGCAACAGGAATTAATTACATCGGTTGTGCTATTTGGCTGATGACTTGACAGGCTGGGATATTTCCCAGCCTGTTTCTATTTAATCTTTCTCTTCATTATCAAAATTTATCCTTCTTTATATACTCTGCAGGGAGTCACCATAAAAATAATTGTAGAATCTATTTAAAAATATTGCTAAACTTGTCACCTGAAAATATCTTTTTGCTGTTGCTGCCTGTCCCGCCTGCAAACCCGTAGCCTCTAAAAGCCTCCCACTCAAACGGTTTGCCAGGGGGACAGGCAGCAACAAGATTTTCATGCCCCTTTGTGCCGATAGGTCGGCATGAGCGTTTCATGTTAAATTTCAGCCTTAACAACAATATGCTATGATTAGCGAACACGAAAAACATCCATACAGAAGCCTCTGGAAGCCTTTTATAACAATTTTTCTGCTCCTCATCATCACAGGTTCTGTAGAAGTTTTTGTATTTCTTGGCAGGGATTTTATACCGCCGTCCATCAAAACCACTGCTGACACAATTTCTGTAATCCTTCTTGCAATATCGGTTGTATTGTTTGTGAGGTGGCTTATTGTTGATGCACCATTTACATTCCTGCGCACATTGACAATCACACCGCTGTTAAAAAGCATAATCAGTATGGCGCTGTATTTTATAGCCATTGTCTATCTCCTGCACAGGGTCGCAGGCATAAATATAACACCCCTCCTCACAACATCTGCTGTGCTTACAGGTATTATAGTGCTCTCCCTTCAGGAGACTATCAAGAACCTCTTTACAGGCATATGGATAAATGCAGAGAGGCTTGTTGCCGTGGGGGACTGGGTCAGGATTGCTGATAAGGAAGGCACGATACTGGCGGTTACATGGAGGACAACACGGATTCAGACAAGGGAAGGGGACTGCATATATGTGCCGAACAGGATGCTTGCAGAAGGCATTGTGGAGAACTATACGCACCCAACAAGGATGCATGTTGTAGAGGTGGATATTGGTGCAAGTTACGATGCACCGCCAAATAAGGTAATGGATGTCCTTCTTAATATAACAGAGGAAACAAAATCTGTTTTAAAAGAGCCTCAGTCCGAGGTATGGATACTCGGCTATGCAGACCATTTTATATCTTACAGATTAAGGGCATGGGTTAATGATTACGGAATAATCCCTAAGGTTAAGACCGATATAAACAGCAGTATATGGTATGCCTTCAGGCGGAATAATATTGAGATACCTTTCCCGATAAGGTCTGTGCATAGACTGGTGAGCGAAAAGAAGGTCTATTCTGCTGAGGAGATAAAGGAATATATAAAGGCAATAGACTTCTTAAAGCCGCTTTCTGACAGTGCAATACATGAGGTGTCTAAATCTGCAAGGATATTTACATATGGCAGCGGCGAGACCCTTTTCAGGCAGGGTGACAGGGGCGACAGCTGCTTTTTCATAAAGAGCGGAAAGGTTGACATTATGATATTTGAAGACAGCAGGGAGAAGAAGGTCTCAACACTTGGTGCAGGCGACTTCTTTGGGGAGATGAGCCTTCTGACAGGTGAGCCGAGGAAGGCGACAGCGATTGCAAGCGGTGATTGTGAATTAGTTGTTCTTGACCATCATGGTTTTAAGGACATCCTGTTGAAAGAACCGCAGGTTGTAGAAAAACTTGCTGATACGCTTGCAAGACGCAGCATGGAATTAGAACAGACAAAGAAGATTATGACAGAGGAAGAAAAGGATGCGGCGGCAAAGGTGCATTCAAAGCGGCTCCTTAAGCGGATAAGTGCGTTTTTCAGGCTTAAATAAAATATTTAAAAAGAGGTGGTTATATGAAGGCTGTTATAATGGCAGGCGGGTTCGGGACAAGGCTCAGACCCCTGACGAACAATATGCCCAAACCCATGGTCAGCATAGTCAACAGACCAATGATGGAGCATATACTTGACAGGCTGACAGGTTCAGGGACAACTGACATTATAAGCCTTCTTTATTTCCACCCTGAAATGATAGAAAATCATTTTGGCGACGGCAGTAAATTTGGTGTGAAGATGGCATACACATCACCCCCCGAAGACCTTGGAACTGCCGGCAGTGTGAAATATGCGAATGCCTTCCTTGATAAATCATTCCTTGTTATAAGCGGTGATGTTCTTACAGAT
>MGPS01000019.1:1525-6394 GCA_001797495.1 Deltaproteobacteria bacterium GWC2_42_11 | reverse complement strand
CAGGCATATTTTATATTAAAACAATGGCTATTGCAGCCTTTATCCTAAAAATTAGGCACAGCGACCATTATCCTCTATTCCATCTATCACAAATTTATGCTCAAAGCATACTCCTGTTGCTAAAGCCTGTCTGCTTGACAGGCAGGCAAGGTGTCCCCCGCTTCCAGCCGAGTTGCTGGAGTCTTTCAATGACTTTTACTCCCCCCTCCCTTTAGTTCCCTCCCCTTACAATGGAGGGATGGGGTGAGGGGTTTATTCTCGGCATGATTGACAATTCCAAATCCCTCTTACTCCAACCCTTCAAACCTTACATCTGTGAGCGCCCGTTTTTTGAAACCGATTGTTTTGTTAATAAAAAGGTTAGCCTCCTCAAGCCACTGGAGTCTCTGCCTGACCGTCATATCCCTGAACTCATCCAACTTTTCCTTCGTAAAGGTATAAACGATGCTAATATGTTCTTTTCTATCTGCGCCCACTTTTTTCAACCTCCTTGAGCGCTGCAATATCGGCAATGTCCTGAGGTCTGCCAGAAATCTCTTTAAGTCTGATCAGGTGTTTTACAGAAATAACGGGTATGGAAACATTACCAGACATGATTTTAACGGCATCAGATTGTATCGTATTGTAGTTTATTGGTTCCTCAATAAATACATCAACCAGATTGATTGGTTTTTCAGAATGGAAAAAACTGAAGACCTTCATATTTTTTTCGTTGATCCAAGATGCCCTGTTCTTAGCGCTGACAAACTCCTCTGCCTTTACAGGCACCTTCGGCTTATAGCCAAGTTCATTCATGATATTAACGAACTTGCTGAGATTATCCTCTTCAAGATGAACCATAAGGTCAAGGTCGGCAGTTAATCTGACGACACCATGAAGGACGAGTGCGACTCCGCCGACAACAACATAGTCAATACCAATTTTGTTCAGTTTTTCAAATAGATCCTCGTAAAACATCCTACTCTCCGTTTACTATCACTAAAATGTATTACGGCGCCATCCTGTATTTCTGCATCTCTTTTGGCACATACCATTTGTGGAGGTTGTAACTTATGCCGATGGGAGCAGGTTCAATGCCCTGAAATCTTGAATTTATAATCACAAGGGCATCAGGGACATATAAAAATATGTAAGGCACATCGTCTGCCAAAATCTCTTGAATCCTGAAATATGCCTTTTTTCTCTCTTCAAGAGCAAATGTGCGTCTGCCTTTTTCAAGTAAATCATCAACCTCAGGATTTTTATAATCTATGAAGTTAAATTCCTTTTCTTTGGTCTTGCTTGAATGCCATATGTCATATTGGTCTGGGTCAAGCCCAATGCTCCAGCCTAAAATAACTGCCTCAAATCTTTTCTTGTTGATTCTTTCATTTATAAATGTTGACCATTCATAAGTGCGAATGGTTACCTTGATGCCGATTTTCTGGAGTCTCCACTGGATTATTGTTGCGACCTTGATTCTTGTTGTGTTTCCAACGCTTGTTGAGATTGTAAGTTCAAATGGTCTGTTGTCTTTGTCAAGTATGCCGTCTCCATTGGTATCTGTCCAGCCTGCCTCTTTTAATAGTTGCCTTGCCTTTTCTAAATTGTATTCATATTTTTTAACATTCGGATTATAGACCCATGTGTTAGGGACATATGGTCCTGTTGCAGGACTGCCGAGACCGAACAAGACGCCATTAACAATTTCATCTTTGTCAATTGCATGTGCAATCGCCTGTCTGATTCTCTTATCTTTAAACCGAGGGTCTTTCAGGTTAAATCCAAGATATGAATAAACAAAAACAGGGTATCTGTACTTTTTAAAATTTTCTTTAAAATATTTTGTGTCTGTCTGCCTCGTAAATTGAAGGGGCGTGAGACCCATCCAGTCAATTGCGCCTGTCTTTAATTCAAGAAACATGGTTGCAGGGTCAGGTATTATGCGGTAGATGTATTTATCAATATATGGTCTTCCTTCAAAATAATCATGGTTTGAATCTAAAACAATCTTCTGTCCCGGAACCCATTCCTTGAAAATGAATGGCCCCATACCGAGGGGTTTTCTTCCCAAATCACTCTTTGTTATGTCCTTGCCTTCTAAAAGATGTTTTGGCAGGACAGGCAGACTTCCCCATGTTGACAAGGCTGGCGCAAATGGTTTTTCATATGTTACTCGGAATGTGTATTTATCAATAACCTCTGCGTTCTTAACCTGTAAAAAGTCCTCTTTGTATGCAGTCGGCGTTTTCTCGTCTATGATTGTCTTGTATCCGAAATAAACATCATCTGCTGTGAACTCTATGCCGTCTGTCCATTTCACGCCTTTTCTCAGATGAAATGTTATTATAAGACCATCCTTTGAAATCTCCCATGATTCTGCCAAATCGCCGATTAGACTCAAGTCCTTGTCATATTTTACAAGACCATTGAAAACATTTCCTGCAACATCATGGGATGCAGTGTCCTGCGCAAGAACAGGTATCAAGACAGTCGGCTCAGCGCCAAGCCCTTCAATGATTGTATCGCCGTAGGCAGGGGCTTTAAGTTCGGAGTTTGGAGTTTGTAGTTCGGAGTTTGAGGCAGAAGGGCTGGAACAGCCGGTTAAGATAGTGAATAGCAGTAAAACCGTGATGCGTGATGCGTGATGCGTGATGCGTAAAATCTGAAATATCTTGCCCCTTGACCCTTGACCCTTGCCTATGTCTTTTTTCACCCCGTATTCCTCATCCCTGCTGCTATACAGTTTATGCTTGCCATGAGTGTCTTTATCAGCGCCTGTTTCTTTTCGCCCTTTATCTTACCATCCCTTATCTTTTTCAATAAATCAACCTGTATATAATCAACAGGGTCTATACTCGGTTTTCTTAAGTTTATTGACCTCTGAAGGAACTTATCGTTATCAAGTATATTCTTCTGTCCTGTAATTGCTAAAACCATTTTTACAGTAAGATTGAATTCGCCCCTTATTTTTTTGTAAATCCTCTCTCTTGTTTTTTTATCCTTTACAAGCGAAGCATAGAGTCTTGCAATGTCCATATCGGTCTTTGCAATGACCATCTGGATGTTATCAATCAGATTGCTGAAAAACAGCCAGTTTTTATACATACTTTTCAAGAGTTCTTCCCTTGAACCCTTGAACCTGCGCCCAAAGGGCACCCGCCTTGAACCCTTTTCAATAAATGTCTTCACAGCAGACCCAAACGGATACCAGCCCGGTATAATATGCCTTGACAAGTTCCATGAAAAGACCCATGGAATTGCCCTCAAATCCTCGACTTTTTTAATGTCAGGCAAGATGCCTGACCTATAACTTGGTCTTGAACCAATATTCAGATGTTCAAGTTCATTAATCGGCGTTGCCTCATAAAAGTATGCAAGAAAATCCTCATCTTCAATAAGTTCCCTGTATAATCTATATGATATTTCAGAAATCTCCTCAAACACATCTTCAAATCTTTCTTTCCCTTTTGCCTTTTGCCCTTTGCCTTTTGCCTTTGTATTTAATGTCGCCTCCATAACCCCTGCAATAAGCAGATTCAGATTATATTCTGCTGTTCCCAGATTAGCATATTTAGAAGATATAACCTCTCCCTGCTCTGTTATCTTTATGTCTCCATTAACAGTGCCTTTTGGCTGCGCAAGTATTGCCTTGTGCGTTGGTCCCCCTCCCCTGCCCACGGTGCCGCCCCTGCCGTGAAATAATCTTATCTTCACACCATATTTTTCTGCAATCCTAGTTACAGTCTTCTGTGCCTTATATAGCGCCCAGTTTGAGGTAAGTATGCCGCCGTCCTTGCAGCTGTCTGAATAACCAAGCATAACCTCCTGCAGATTACCCCTGTCTGCAAGGTAAACCCTATATGCTTCACTGCTGAAGAGTTCTTCCAATATATCAGGCAACCGCTTTAAGTCGTCTATAGTTTCAAAAAGCGGCACAACATCTATTCTGCTGAAGACCTTACTGTCATCTGCAATGCCGCACAGACCAGCCTCCTTTGCAAGGAGTAAGACAGCAAGCACATCACTTGCATTGTGTGTCATGCTGATTACATATGACCCTGCAGCATTCCAGCCAACCTCCTCCTGCGCCTCTTTAATAACGTTAAATGTATCAAGCACCTCTTTAGTCTCTGCACTGACATTACTGTATGAAGGCACAAGCGGTCTTATACCCAGAAGTTCGTTAGACAAAATCCGGACCTTTTCTTTTTCAGGCATGACGAGGAAACCGCTCCTTATAACACCTGCCTTCTCAAGGAGTTCTGAAACAGCCATCCTGTGGACTTCACTGTGCTGCCTGATGTCAAGTCGGGCAAGTGCAAAACCAAATGTCTGCACCTGTCTTATAAGAGGTTCTATATCAATCTCAGAAACACGTCTCCCGTTATTCTCCACAAGGCTTTTCTTTATTATATTCAGGTCATCTAAAAATTCATCAGCAGTCCTGTAATATTCCAGATTGTCTTTGTTTTCTCTGACCACTGACCACTGATCACTAATCACTGTTTTTAATGTATTCTCCAGCTTCCTTTTTATCAGCGATAGTTTCTGCCTGTATGGTTCATGGGGGTTTCTGCTTATAATAACCTCACCTTCCATACCCATCTTTATTGCATCATCTCTGATTGATGAAAGCAGTTCCCTGCCTACATGGACTAGATGTCTTGAGATGCTCATCCTCGAAATAAGGGCAGAAACACTCTCAATGTATTTTGTCAGTATAAGCCTCTTCTGCCGCTTGAATGTCCATCTGGTTTTACCGCTTATCACAAAGGGGTTCCCCTCCCTGTCGCCGCCTATCCATGTACCGAATGACAATATAGAAGGGATGCTGAAATCATAATCCGGATAATACCTTTTTAACTGATATGCAAGTTCATCGTACAA
>MGPS01000019.1:1174-1418 GCA_001797495.1 Deltaproteobacteria bacterium GWC2_42_11 | reverse complement strand
TGAGGATTTCACCCGCGATACCCTGCCTTAATGCATGCATCTCTCTCTTAGTCCATATCGGGTTTTCCTTCTTGAATATGGAAAGATATATATTCCTGTGTTTTTCAAGGACAGTCCGCCTTTTTACCTCGGTTGGATGGGCTGTAATGACAGGTGATATTGAAAGGCTGCTGAGTATATCCCCAATCTCCTCCTGGCTGACGCCATTTTCTTTGAACATTTTTATGCAGTGCTCTATGGAACC
>MGPS01000019.1:0-1167 GCA_001797495.1 Deltaproteobacteria bacterium GWC2_42_11 | reverse complement strand
GCTCTCCCATTCTTCTGTATCATCCTCCTTGACTGCATGCCAAAATTTTCTTCAGCGATGTTGGTCAATTGAAAATTTACGCTGTATGCCTGGATAATTCGGTTGATTGTCTCTATATCAAGTCCTTTTATTATATCCAGAAGGCTTACATTTGAGGGGTGACTGAGGCTGACATCAGTAAGGGAACTGATTACCTTTAAAAAATTTCTGCCAACCTGCTCGGAAAGGATTTCATACAGTATATCTTTGAGATATTTTATATCCCTTATGAGTTGTTTGTCGTGGTAGGTCATATGCCAAGGGTCACCTTATGTATGCCTCTGTGACATACCTTCTCATCATCCTGTGACTGTTGAAATAATAGGCGTTCTTGCCAATGGCATTCTGCATCATCCTTATCCATATATGTCTTTCTTTGTAAAACATAGGCAGGATAATCTTCTCGAGTTTGGAATAGAGGTCATCTGCGTCAGTTGTGTCCATATTCTCAGTAAGCGTGGTTTCAGACGGCATAGGCCCTATTGACCAGCCTGTAAAACCCTCTATATGCCCTTCAATCCACCACCCGTCCAGCACGCTGAAATTCATTACCCCGTTATGTGCAGCCTTCATACCGCTTGTCCCTGATGCCTCCCTCGGCCTTAGAGGTGTATTAAGCCATATATCAACACCTGAAACTATTTTGAGCGCTGTGTCCATATTGTAGTTTTTGAGATATACTATATCTACAACACCCTTCAGTTCGCGGATATAGTTATGTATCTTCTGGATAAGTTCCTTGCCTAATGCGTCCTGCGGGTGAGCCTTCCCGGCATATACAATCTGCAGTTTCCACTTTTTTACTATCCTTTTAAGCCTGTTTATATCAGAAAACAGGAGATCAGCCCTTTTGTATGCAGTCGCCCTCCTTGCAAAGCCGATTGTCAGGACATCAGGGCTCATTTCCACGTCGGTTGTCTCCTTAATATATTCACACAGCCTCTTTTTTGCCTTCATATGTGCATCCCACAGTTCTTCATCAGGTATCCGTCCCACCCTCACAAACAATTCAGGTTCATTTGCCCATCCCGGCAGATATTTGTCGTAAAGCCGTGCTAAACTCTCGCATGTCCATGTATATGAATGCACACCGTTTGTAATTGCATGTATCTCGTAACCAGGGAAAAG